>JAFGAQ010000074.1 GCA_016933595.1 Opitutales bacterium
AGCTACATAAGAAGCCGATTTCCAGAGAATGAACCGAAAATTCACATATCAAAACTTGTGTACTGATGAAACTTTCGATCACTCTTCTTCGTTTCATTCTACCTAGTCCTGTTTCATTATCAAAACATTAGACCATGCCCAGATCCTTCCGTCTATCTTTCGCAAGCCCTGTGGTGTTTGCAATGGCGTGCCTGCTCGTAAGCGGATGCACATCATGGAGATCCGGAATCGGTTCAGCCCATCCTCCACAACCAGCCACATTCACCATGAACGGTGCTGAACCGCTGGAGGACCGCTGGTGGGAAAAATGGAACGACCCTCAACTCAATGCCTGCATTGAAGACGCCTTGAGCGGAAACTTCCCGCTTTCCGCCGCATGGGCCCGACTGGAACAGGCCGAAGCCAGCTTAAAACGCGCGGACGCCGGTCGCTTCCCGACGCTTGGGGCCAGCGGAAACGCCCGAAGGGATCGCTCCATTGGTGAAGACCGGGATACCATCGAGAACGACACGGGATCGGTGGGATTATCGGCCTCGTGGGAAATCGATCTTTGGGGCCGCATCCGCTCCACATCCAATGCCGCATTGCTGGATCGGGATGCCAGCCGGGAGGATCTGCATGCGACGGCCATCGCCCTGGTAGGACAGATCGTTCAGACTTGGCTGCAGTTGGCCGAACAACATGGGCAACGGAAGCTCCTGAGTGAACAGATCGCTCTTTCCGAAAGAACGCTTGAGCTTATTCAGACCCGGTTTTCGAGAGGCCAATCCAGCGCATCCGACCTTTGGCAGCAGGAAAGACTCGTCGAGAGCCGTAAGGGAAACCTGATACTCGTGGAAGCCAGGATCAAGAGTCTGGAGTATGCGTTGGCGGTCCTCATGGGCAAGGATCCCACCACAACCCGTTTCCCTGTTATCGCTACCCTTCCGGTTCCGCCGGCATTCCCTGCAACCGGAACTCCAGCGGAGGCCCTCGGACGGCGGCCGGATGTCCGTTCGGCCTGGATGAAAGTCGAAGCAGCGGATCATCGGATTGCGGCCGCCATGGCTGAGCGTTTTCCGCGTATCTCCCTGAGTGCCGGACTATCATCCCCTTTTTCCGAGACCCTCAACCTGTTCAATGAGTGGATCACCTCGGTGGCGGGCAGCCTCGGAATAACCTTGATTGACGGAGGATCCCGCCGGGCCGAGGCGGACCGCACCGAGGCGGTGTTACGCCAAGCCATAAGCCAATACGGCGACAAATGGCTGACCGCCCTTCGCGAGGTGGAGGACGCCATTCTTCAGGAAAAAACCCAACGGGCTTACCTATCCTCCATCGACACCCAGATTGGATTGGCCGAAAGGGTTTTCACCCAAACATCCAGCCGATACGAACAGGGGCAGGTTTCCTACATTCAAGTGCTGGAGGCCCAGCAAACCCTCCAGACCCTCCAACGCAACCGTGTGGAAACCGCGAGAGCGGTCGCATCCGCACGGGTAGACCTCCACAAGGCCATCGGAGGCGGATTTGAGCTTCCTGCCAACCAAGCGGTTGAATCCATTTTGAACACGCCAGAATCCTGAGCATTTGAGTATGACGACATCCAAAGCATCCAAGCCTTCCGCGGCCAAAAACACTGAAACCCAATCCCCCATCGCATCCAAAGGGGGGTCTGGATTCCTTTTGGCGTTGATCGTCCTGATCATCGGAGTTGCCGCAGCTGTGATCATCATGAAAACCGGACCCAAAGCCGAAAAGCAGGCGCGACCAGTTCAAGCACGGCTGGTTTCGGTCATGCCGGTGAAGGCTGAAAGCCATCCCATCGAGCTTTCCTGCCTGGGAACCGTGAGAGCCAAACAAAGAGTCGCATTGCGACCGCAGGTATCCGGCGTTCTTGTATCCGTGGCCGATGGTCTTGTGCCGGGAACCGTGGTACGTGAAGGGGATCTCCTGTTCCAAATCGACCCGACCGACTATGAGATTCAGGTATTGGCAAAACAAGCGGAGCTGGACCGTGCAGAGGCCACATTTGCTCTCGAAATGGGCCAACAGGAAGTGGCGCGTCAGGACTATGCACTGACCCGCCAAAGCCTTTCCGGAGCCGAACTCGATCTAGTGCTAAGAGGCCCCCAACTCCGGCAGGCACAGGCCAACATTGCTGCCGCGCAAGCTCAGCTCCGCGCAGCCCGGACCCAACTGGAACGCGCCGCTGTGCGGGCTCCATTCGACGCTATCGTCCTTCGAATCCCCGAGTCGGAGGGCACACTGGTATCGGCTTCATCGGTTTTGACGGAAATTGCCGGAGTGGATGCCTTCTGGGTCGAGCTCGCGCTACCCCCGAAAGATCTCAAATGGATCGAGACCGGGGAAGCCGGTTCATCCATCCGTTTTCTGGACGACCTTTCGTGGGGAGAAGCCGCACACCGCAGCGGCAGAGTGGTCAATGTATCCCCTCAACAGCACGCCCAGAGCCAGACTATGACGGTTCTTGCGGAAATCATCGATCCTCTGGCGCTGGACGAGAAAGACCCCACCGCACCCGAGGTGCATCTGGATTCGATACTGCGGGCGCAGATATCGGGTAAAACCCTGGATCGGGTGGTCAAGCTACCCCGCAGCCTTGTTCAGAAAAATGACATTGTCTACGTGGCATCGGGCGATGATACCCTCGTATTCCGCGAAGTGGATGTGGTCTTCAGAGGCCCCGACTACGTGCTCATCCAAGCCGGACTTCAAGAAGGAGAGAAGGTGGTCACAAGCATCCTGTCATCTCCGGTTGAAGGGATGAAACTCCGCTATCCCACCCAAATGAGGGAAGCCGTGGAGAAGGGAGACAGCGGATCCCCGCGTCCCTCGGAACAACCTTTGACCCAATCCTGAGGCGATCCATGAGCAACTACGAACATTCCAGCCCACACACTGGACCGTCGTCCCCAATCGAATGGATGGCAAAGCATCCTGTTGCAGCCGGGCTTCTCACGATGGTCATGCTGATTGGTGGCTTCCTCATGATGCGATCGATCCGACAGGAAGTTTTCCCGGAGTTCAGTCTGGATCTGGTGACAGTCCGGGTGGATTACCCGGGCTCCACACCGCAGGACGTCGAGAAAGGGATCATCCTCGTCATTGAAGAGGCGGTTCGGGCCATCGAGGGAGTCGTGGAGATCAATGCCACGGCAGCGGAAGGATCAGGAACCGTTCAGATTGAATACGATCCATCGGTGGACTCGCAAAAATTCTATCAGGAGGTTCAACAGGAAATCGACCGTATCCGGACCTTTCCGATTGATGCGGAAAAGCCGATCGTATCGCTCGCCTCCCACCGTCGGGAGGTTCTGGATATCCTGATCTATGGCAATGCAGAGGAAGCAACCCTCCGCAACATAGCGGAGGAAGTGAGGGATCAACTGCTGCAAGACCCCGAGATCCACCAGATCGATGTGGACGGGGCCCGCAAACCGGAAATACATATCCGGCCGAGAATCGACGATCTCCGCCGACACGGGCTCACCTTTGAAAGCATCGCGCGCACCGTTGCCCGATCAGCGGTTGAAATCCCGGGAGGCAGTATCAAGGAAGCCGGTGGCGAGATTCTGGTGCGATTTGACGAACGCAAAGACTGGGCCGTCGAGTTCGGCACCATCCCACTGATCACCACGCCGCAGGGCGCCGTTGTGCGATTGAGGGATATTGCGGAGGTGAATGAAGGCTTTCAGGATGTGGACATGCTGGCGACCTTCGAGGGCGAGCGTTCCATCAGCCTGGAAGTGTACAGTATCGGGGAGCAGGGACCCCTGGAAGTATCAGCTGCGGTTCGGCGTGCAATGGAAGGAATTGCGCCCACTTTGCCCACCGGCATTTCTTTCTCCTTGCTCAATGACCGCTCTGAAACCTACGGCCAACGGCTTGCGCTACTCACCCGCAACGCCGCAACCGGTCTCCTGCTCGTGCTCATTGTTCTGGCAGTCTTTCTGGAAATCCGGGTGGCAATGTGGGTAACCTTGAGCATACCGATCGCTTTTCTGGGCTCTTTTCTGGTGTTTCCAAATCTCGATGTATCGATCAATATGATCTCGATGTTCGCGTTCATCATCGCCCTCGGTATGGTGGTGGACAACGCGATTGTGGTCGGCGAGAACGTTTACGATCTGAGGCAAACCGGCATGGAGCCGATGGATGCAGCGGTTCGTGGAACCAAGGAGGTTGCAACCCCCGTTGTCTTCAGTGTTTTGACCAATCTCGTCGGTTTTGTTCCCCTCATGCTGATCCCTGGTGCAATGGGCAAAATCTGGGGCGTGATTCCTATCGTGGTCAACGTCATCTTTCTCACTTCACTTCTCGCTTCATTGGCCATTCTTCCCCATCAACTCGGGAGCATGGGACGTAAGCCCCGGCACGGATTGATGCTCGCTATCCACCACATGCAGCAGAAAGTGAGCGAATTCATTCGCAAGCTCATCTACACCGGGTACGCCCCATTTCTGGACCGTTGTATCCGCTCGCGCTACCTCGTGGTATCGGCTGCTATAGCAATTCTGCTCTTGGTATCGGCATGGACCATGAGCGGACGCATGGGCCTCATTCTGATGCCAAAAGTCGAGGCTGACACTGCGGTTGCCTCTGTTGTGATGCCCTTGGGAACCCCCATGAACACCATGGTATCCGTCATGGAAACGTTGGAAAAAGGCGCCCGAGAAGTCATTGCTGCAAATGGAAAGGAACAACTCTCTGCAGGGGTGTTCGGTCGGATCTTTGAGAACCAGATCGATATGCGCATCTATTTGCAACCCCCGGGTGTGCGCCCCATCTCCACCGAACAGGTCACCCGTCTATGGCGTCAAAGAACCGGAGAAATACCCGGCACTGAGCGCCTGCGCTTTGAATTCGACCGCGGGGGTCCAGGTGGAGGGCCATCGGTCACCGTCGAACTCTCCCACACGGACATCACCACGCTCGAGACGGCCGCACAGGAGCTTGCCAAAGTGATTGAAGACTACCCGGTCGCCCACGATATCGACGACGGATATAACCCCGGCAAGGATCAACTCCAGATCAACCTACGCGAGGAAGGACGCAGTCTAGGTCTCACGTCCCAGGACGTGGCAAGCCAGGTCAGGGCTGCGTTTTATGGGTCCCAGGCGCTACGCCAACAGCGGGGCCGGGATGAGGTGCGCGTGCTTGTATCCCTTCCAGAGTCCGAAACATCCAAGCTGTATTCATTGGAAGAAATGCTCATCGCAACCCCTTCCGGAGCCTATGTTCCGCTCAAGCAAATCGCGACTTGGGAATGGACACGATCCTACACTTCCATTTCCCGCAGGGATGGACGCCGCACCCTTTCGGTCACCGCCTATGTGACTCCGGACGACCAAACATCCAACCTTATGGCGGCCCTCAAAGACTCCTACCTACCGGCACTGGTTGCCGACCATCCCGGACTATCCTACTCTTTTGAAGGACGCCAATCCGACATGCGCAAATCTCTGAGCGGATTGGCCGGTGGATTCATCATCGTGCTGCTGATCATCTACGCACTGCTGGCAATCCCGTTTGGAAGCTACTTCCATCCGCTGGTTGTGATGACGGCGATCCCCTTCGGACTCGTCGGAGCGATCCTAGGGCACCTGTTGATGGGTTTCAGCCTCAGCGTGATCAGTCTCATGGGAATCATCGCCCTAAGCGGGGTGGTCATCAACGGATCCCTCATCATGATCGCCTTTGCGAACGACCAACGCAAAGGAGGAGTCGATGCCTTCACCGCCATACACAATGCGGGAGTGCGTCGTTTCCGGCCCATTCTGCTAACCACACTCACGACCTTCGGTGGGTTGGCCCCCATGATTTTTGAAACCTCGCGTCAGGCGAAATTCATGATCCCCATGGCGATCTCGCTCGGCTACGGTTTGTTATTCGCCACCGCTATTACGCTGATTCTGGTTCCCTCCCTCTACATGATTCTCGAAGACATCCAGCGCTGGCTCGGGATCAAATCCAAGCAGGAGAACCGTTCAGAACCGGCACAACCTTCCTCAACAGAGGAAATTCCCGCCTGAGCTTTCGATCTATTCGATTGATTCCGGATTCCTATCCTTCTATGACGGGTGGGAATCATGCCTCGAAACAGACACCTCTGGACCGCGCTTGCCATCGTTTTCATGGTGGGCTTGCTCATGTCGCTGAGGGGTAGTTTCATCACCTGGATCGACACCGACAAACGAACGGACGGTCTGGAGACATTGGATGAGGGATGGGAATACCGCATGGGTGCCCCGAGAAGCGTTTCCCAATGGATGCCTCTCGAGCGCAAGATGCAGTTCATCCGGCAGCACCCCACACGCTTGCACCTGCGCACCCGATTGCCCGAATTACTTCCATCCGATGCCGGGCTGATATTGTCCAGCGATACCTTCTTCGGTGCCTTCAACGTCTATATCGATGGGGTCAAAGTCTACGAATACGGACATTTTCCGTCATGGCTGGCCCGCCAGTTCACCTATTGGAGTCCCCACGCCATTCCAATACCCGACGGATCATCCGGAAAAATGCTCCGCATTGAACTCTGTGTGGACCGACACAGCCTCTCGGGACTCACCGATTTTCCTACCTATGGTCCGCTCAGCGACTGGGCAAGCCACACTTTCCGGAAAGAATTGCCAGTATCTATCTTGCGGGCCATCCTCATTGTTTCGGGGCTCTACACCTTACTCGTGCTCGCCTCCTACGACCGCGAGAACCGCAAGACAATCATTCCCACCGGTTTCATTTCGCTCTTGGCCGGCCTGAGCATGCTTGAGTCCGAAGTCATGGCCTTGGCAAATCCTGCCCCTTGGATTCTGTGGTATCTCACAATGGGATCTCTGCTTTTCCTCCCTGTAGCCTTTCTCACATACGTCGAAAACCTCTTGGAGCTTACACGGCCCAATCGCATCCACCGGCTCTCAATCATCCACCGGTGGTTTGCCATCACGCTTCTTTGCCTCCCATTCTCGGTGTGTCTGCCGTGCCTGGGAATATTCTGGATCATAACACTGGTATCCGCCTGCATCACAATTCCGGTTGTTTGGCGGTATTTTTCACATAACCGCACTTCGGAGAATGTCTGTATCCGGTGGGCTTTTTCCATCCTGCTGATAGCGGCATTCGCGGATGTGCTGACCATCGTCCTTGTGATTGCGGGATGGTCTCCCCTGATCACCAATGCGTTTAATTTCGGATTGGTTTCCTTCCTTTTCATGATTGGATACACCCAAACCACCCAATCGATTGAAAACCGCCGCGAACTTGCTGCCAAAACCCGGTTGCTTGAAGCGCAATCACAGGAACTACGGAGCCACCGCGATAATCTGGAGGAGCTCGTCAGCGAGCGCACTCAAACCCTCCAGCTAACGACAGAAGCACTGTTGGTTCAAAAAGAAAAAGCTGAGGAAGCAAACCGCGCAAAAAGTGCCTTCCTCGCATCCGTTAGCCATGAGCTCAGAACGCCGCTCAACGGAATCCTGGGCTTTACCCAAATCCTGCGGCGCAATTCATCGATTCCTCCGGATCTGAAAGACCAGGTTGATGTCATCCATCATAGCGGGGATCATCTTCTCGGACTGATTAATGACATCCTTGACATCTCGCGGATCGAATCCGGAAACCTCAAGATCACCAATCAGGCGTTTGCCCTGAGACCCTCTCTGGATCCCCTGATAAAGGGCCTCGAAATCCGGGCATTGAACAAAGGTCTGCGATTTGAACAACACTGGGCACCCAACCTTCCGGAGGCCGTGACCGGCGATCCGAGGGCGCTCCGGCAGATCATCCTCAACATCATTGGAAACGCTGTAAAATACACCGATTCCGGTTCCGTAACCTTGTCGATCGGAATGCATGAACCCGGAGATCTCCTGTTCGTCGTGACCGACACCGGTCCCGGGATACCAACGGATCAAAAAGAACGCATCTTTGAACCTTTTGAGCGAATTGAAGGCCAACACAAAGAGGGCACCGGACTCGGGCTTGCGATCAGCCGGGCATTGGTTGAACGAATGGAGGGCAGCATCCGCTTGTCCGTTCCTCCATCCGGCACCGGCACTTGCGTGGAGCTTATCATCCCGCTCGTTTCGACCGAACTCCCAATGGGAACAGCGGACACCATTCAAAGCTCGGATTCCAAAAACTCAAACGGAGCTGGAATCCGCATCCTGATCGTGGATGACAACGCCAACAATCGGAAAGTATTGTGCCACCTTCTTCAACCTGAAGGTTTCGAAGTTCACGAGTGCGACTCAGGAGAAAGCGCTTTGGAAAGGCTACGAACGACTCCGTATGATGGGGTGCTCATGGACCTTCGCATGCCGGGCATCGGAGGAGAGGACGCGTTGAAAACACTCCGGAAAGAAGGACATACCTCACTTCCGGTATTCGCGATCACGGCCAGTGCATCTCCAAGCGATCAACAACGCTGCCTGGATCTCGGGTTCAACGCTTTCTTTTCCAAACCGTTCTGCGCTGAAGCACTCATATCGCGAATCCTGTCCTGCGTGCGAACCGACCCGGACTCAAACAAAGCCCCCGCACCATCGGAAATGGATCTCTCTCCACTTCCGCATTCCGTTCAGGCAAACATCCGCATTCATGCGGAAGTGGGCGACATGGCCATGCTCATCGAATACCTCTCGTCCATTCAAAAGGAGCATCCCGAACACGCGGGCCTCCGGTCTTTGATGGATTTGGCCAAAGGTTTCCATATTGCAAGAATCCAAACCCTTCTGGGTTGCGGGCTCAAAAGCCAATAAGCCTGGGAAACCCCAGTCGGCATGGCTCGGCCATTCGGCATGGGATATCTACCCCTTACTTGCCAGGCTCATACAACGCAAACATACGGTCCCCATCCCGCCACATGGAGATGTGATCATTCCCGACATACACATCCGGCTCCCGGATGCGGTCAAACGCCTTGTCATAAGGCAAAACATAGAGGCAACCTTCGCGCCCACTGTCCTTCCCGACCAGAATCACCTGCACCGCCTTTTTCCCGCTGTATTGGCACTTTCTGGCCCCAACCACAGCATAGCCTTTCAGGTGTGAGAAATCGGATGGAACAATCGAAAAGTCGGTATGATTGAGACCCCATTCAATCGACTGGAGATCACTCGAATACACATCCGGGTCCAGATGATGATCGTAAACATCAAGCACCTGATGCGCCAGACGAGTTGATTCAGCCCCCGCCGGACGAAAGCCCGCCACTCCTGCAGCCGTCACCATCAATGCCAATGCCGCAGCCGCTCCTATCGACCAACGAAACGCACTCCGTCTGTGGAACGGAACCACCACGGACCTTGCCGGGGCCGCCTCCAATATGCGAGCCATTGCATCCTCGGGCAACACAATACCCTCGTAGTATTCCCAAACCACTCTATCCAGTGTGTCGTCGTCCATCATTGCCATTTTCTTTAATTTGCCCTGTCGAATGAATTGTCCAAACCTTCCCTCAACTTCTTTTTGGCACGGTGAATCAGACTCAGAATGCTCCCTCTTGGAGAACCAGTCTGGTCCGCAATTTCCTGTGCCGTGTAGCCCTCAACCACATTCAAATACAAAGATTCCCGTTCTTCCCGTCTCAGCCCGGATAAAATCGCTTCCACATCATCCTTGGAGGCTCTCACCTCTGCGGATGAGGCGAACTCCCGGTCTTCCACGCTTTCGAAGCTGACCACTTTATCTCGACGGATCCTATCCATTATCAAATTTCGTATCGTTTTGAATAGGAGTGCCTTGGTTTCGACTTTTCCGTATTTGCGATGGAGGCGGAACCATGCCTGCTGAACCAGATCCTCTGCCTCATGGTAATTGTGGCAAAGCGCGTAGGCGTACTTAAATCCGGCTTGAAGCAGCTCCCGATCGTTCATGCAGCCATATTAGACGCACCCACTCGCAAATTCAACGAATTCCATCTTTTCCTTTCCTATTCTTTCACTTATCTTCCAAACATATTCAGGTAACACTGATGCAAACGATTTCCCCTTCGGTCTGATTTCATCCAACACCCCCAATCCATGAACTCCTGTCGCCTAGTGCCCCTCTTGTTTCTCATCCCGACCCTGTGCCTTGGATCGGCTGCATCCTACGAAGCAATTCCACAATCCGACCTTCCCCGGACGATCCGGTGCAAGGTCAGGGATTCACTGCCAGAGCTTCCGGGACTCGTCATCTCGGATGTCGAAGGTTACGCGCTCCCCGACGAAGGCATCGAAGTGAGGGTCGGACCCGGAGACGCTCAACTGGGATGGGATGGTAGAACGATTCAGGGAACCCTTTCCTGGAGCGATGGAAAAATGCGCCTCGAGAAAATCTGGCCGACCGATCCCGGATTTGAGGAATCCATGCGGGTAATCAATGAGCGACTGAGGGCGGAAACCTCCTCCCGTCAACAGCGGCAGTTCCGCAAAGAGGGCGACTACATGCCCGGTTTTGCATTGTATGATCAACAGGGCCATCTGCTGGTATCCGAAGAACTGAAACATTCCTGGGTTATCATGAACTTCGCTTTCACACGCTGTATGATGCAGGAAATGTGTCCCGCCCAAACCGCCCGGATGGTTCAACTGCAACATCTCGCCAAAAACCAGAGTATCAATGGGCTGCGCCAGATCACCATCACCCTCGATCCGGACTACGATACGCCGGGAATCCTCACCCAGTATGCTCAGGCAAAAGGGGCCGACACCACCAGCTACCAGTTTCTCACCGGACCCAAGCCAGTGATCATGGACCTCCTCAAACAATTCGGAGTCATCGCATACGAGAGCAAAGCGATCATCGACCACACGGTCACGACCCTCCTTTTCGATCCCAACGGACGGATCGTGCTCCGCAAGGACGGAAACCGGTGGGATGCGCAGGACTTCATCGACCGGATTCTCCAGTTGCAAGGGTCGATCTGATCGCGACATCCGGCCAAACCTATGGAAATTGACTATGAACGGCGGCGGATCGCGCTGGGCGTCAAGGAGTTCGTCGCCTTTGGCCGCTTCGAACCCGATAGCATTCAAGACAGTTTCGCGGGAAACTGGCGTTCAAAGATCGGACAACAATGGCACCAACAACTTGCCGACGAAAGCCGTCGAATCCACGGAAACAACTGTCTGATCGAAGTGCCGGTCCACGCGGAAATCCGCTTCCGCGGATGGCAGTTTGAGCTTCACGGCCGGCTCGATCAGGTCCTCATTTCCGAAAACCCGACCTACATCCGGGAAATCAAAACAACCCACATCCTTCTACCCGAAAACCCGGATCTCCTCGCACACACCTACCCCGTGCATTTTGCTCAGGTCTCGCTCTACCTGCGGATGTGCGAAACCTGTAGCGCCCTCCCCTTCCCGTTGCCGGTCAAAGGTGAATTGCTCTTTGTAAACCTCAGCAACGGCATCCGCCAATCGATCGCGCTCACAACAGAGCGTACCAACGCTCTGGACAGTCTATTTGAGGACTGGTGCGTGTTTCTCGAAGCGAAACGTTCCTCGTTTGAGACATGGCATCACACACCACCTCCCATGGCCTTCCAGTCGCTCCGGCCCGAGCAGAAGCTCGCCCGCACCCGTCTGATCGCATGGGAGAATTCGGCGGCCCCACCCATCAGCCAATCCCGCTTTGCCCTCGAGGCTTCAACCGGATTCGGAAAGACAGCCCTCGCGTTGGAGCACGCATTCAGGCTCGCACAATCCGGCAAGGTTGACCGCATCATTTACCTCACCGGCAAAAACTCCGGCCAAATCCAGGTCATTCGCGAACTGGAACGGTTCCGCGAGTCCATGCCAGGGATTCGCCCGTTCCAAATCCGCAACATCGAATCACACAAATCCGCATGCAAAATGCGACCTTGTGCCTGCGCCCAACCCTTCCGGTCCTCAAGCGACAGCAGCCCATCCGGCACCATGCCGTGGATCCAGGTCGCGGAAGCACTTTCAAAGGAAACCCCTACTATCCAAACCATCGCGGAGATCGCGGCGTCGGCTGGTCTCTGCCCGCGCGCGATCACGTTCGCATCCCTGTGCATGAGCGACACATGGATAGCCGATTACAACTACCTCCTTTCACCCGGAGCATCCGGCCAGCTGGATACAATTCCGGGATTTGACCCAAAACGCACCTTTCTCATCATCGACGAGGCACACAACCTCCATGAAAGATGCGCATCCAACTTCTCATTCCGATTTCACGCAGCCAGCTTCGCTTCCTTGAAACAATGGGTTCCGGAAACACCCCCTTTCAAGGTTCTCAGCGGAAGCCTGTCCGCGATTCTCGACTACTTGAACGCACTGCCTGCGGGATCCCGCCTCGACGATCAAACCCTCTACGAATGGTATGATCGCATCGCACGGATGCTGGAATCGCTTGCCACGAGCCCACTCCTCCTTCCGGACCTCAACCCCGCCACAGTCGAGCTCACGTGGGAAGTCCAGTCGTGCGCCCGGGCCATCCGCACTGATCACCTCACATGGTTTATTTCCTCGCCCGACCAAGGGGTGCTGGATATCACCTGCATCGATGCCTCCGGATGGATCGCACTGACCTTGTCCTCCTTCGCCCGCATCCTTTTCCTCTCTGCCACCTTTCCGCCTGACAACGGATTCATGGAGCAGACCGGCCACGGAAAAAACACGTTCCCCATCTTCCGGATCGGCACCGAATGGAGAGATGACGCCTACGACGTTGCCATTGACATGCGAATGGACACGCGCCTGCGCAACCGCAGTGCGAACTATCTTCTCACCACTGACACGCTGGCCACACTGGCCGCTGCGTCTGCCCTACCCGTGATTGCCTTCTTCCCATCCTACTCCTATGCGGAAACAATAGCGGAATACGTCCGGGTCACCTATCCCCACCTACGTATCAACGCCATGCCGCGGCAAATGGAGTCTGGCGAACAAGTCGCCTACCTCAGCCGCGAGCTCGATGCCCACGACATCCTCTGCATTCCCTTGGGCAGCGGACTGAGCGAGGGAATCGATTTCCTCGGAGGCAGGGTCGATACGGTCATGGTTGTTGGCCCCGCCTTGCCCGAAGTCAATGACCTCCAGAAAGAACGGATGGAACTCAGAAAAGCATCCGGTGACCCGGATCCCTTCCGATCCGTTTACCTGGTTCCGGGAATGATCCGTGTCAATCAGGCCCTCGGCCGTCTGGTGAGGGCCCCCGGTCAACACGCCAAGGTATTGCTCCATTGCAAACGCTTCGCGGATCCATCCTATGCCGAACTCCTTTCCCCCGAATACCAAAACGCACGGCCAATCCACGGCATGGATGGCCTCTCATCCTGGCTCCAGGACAGAGAAGCGAAATAGGGGTCCGGCAACGGAGGCTCTTTACCGGATAAGTTTCGGTGGCTAAACCCTCTTCCAATCCACAAAACAAGAATACGACGGTCTTGATCATGAGCGTAGTCGAAGCCACATCCGGTGTCACATCCCTTTTCGTGCTTTGGTGGCTTTCAAATTCCCAGTAAGGCGGTTCAATCGCCTGACGGATGAGCGTGGACGCTCATCCCTACCCGCCACATATCCTTCCGTATGGGGGAATCAGCATTCTGCTTGAGTTCTTCCACCCAACAACACGTCCCCATCCCCTCGCGGGCAATCGAGGCATGACTCGGGCTTATTTAGTTTGCTACTCTTTCATTACAAAGCTCTTGTATTCTCGTTTCACCAGTTTCCATCGGCGCTTTAGAACTAACCCCTAGCAGATCCTCCCCTCTCGATCTTTACTTCGATGACAACTCCCTCACCATCAGAAATCGTAACGTTTCAGAAATGCCTCCATCTTCAAGGGCACTACTTGCATACCATTGTCCGGCTCATTGAACAATCCCACATGCGCGTGTTTGAAGGCAAACATCTCAACATGGCCCACAAGATCATGAGCAACAAAGACCCCGATGCCGTCATCGTGAGCAAAGGACAGCCTGACTGCACCTCGTCTCATAAAGTAACAGTCCGACTGGCTGTACCCTGTTCCCGGATCCACTCCATAATCACCCCACCGAGCACTCTCTCAGCTCACAAAATGCTCCAATTGCTTCCGGCTTTATCAATATAAACGTATTAATCCAGCCAAACCCATCCCCCAAAAACTCATAAAAAGACTTTTCGAGCGTGATCTATCTAATGATTCGATCACTCAAGGAAAATAGTGATCGAAAGTATGGATGAAGACCCCCACATGATTGACTTTTGCTGGGGCCGGACGCATGCTTGAAATCGTCAGTTGTGTCGACATTCAAAGGGTCGTTGGCGAGCTGCCAAACCTACTGATCCAAGACCGATACAAACCCAGCATCCTCGCAAAGCACCATTTCAAGAACTCAATCCGAAGATAACATCATCCATTCTTCGATACGATACAGGCTCCGCAAAGTGCAACGTAAACAGAAGCGGAGGAAAAGCAAGCGCTCGCATCCAAGAACAACAAAGCACATGGATTCTGACATCTCTGGATCATCGAACGCAGCATTCAAGCTGAATTCAGTCCCCATAAGCCCCGACACGACAAGGTGACCGCGGGAAACGGGTCTTGACAAGCAAGTCCGGGCGTTATGCGCTTGCCGGTTTAATACTAAACAAAGATCATGAGTATTGGACTGCTATTC
>JAFGAQ010000440.1 GCA_016933595.1 Opitutales bacterium
CAAGGGGGCGACAATTCCAAAAATGCATTCGCCCGAAAGCGCATTCTCGAGCATCGCACGGTAACGGGGTTCAAAGAGGTAGAGCGGCAGCGCGGTTGACGGGTAGAGAACCGTTTCGGACAATACCATGCAAGGAAGCTGAGAGGGGAGCGCGAAGTTCGTCATTCGGGTGTTTCCATGTTTGAGCGATGGAATTCCCGGATTGTCGATGGGTGTGTGCCGGAGGGCAAGATTGTATTCAGGCGGGATTTGGATCGATTGCTGGCATCCGGTTTTTTGCACGTATGGGGTATTTCCATCTTTTCTGTTGACGGTTTTCGCCGATCATCGAGTTGTTGTGATGAATGACAGTACGCCATCGGAAGAAGAGCGCACAATCCCCGTGGATTGCGGTAGAGACGGGTTGCATCGGGCTTGGGTTGTAACGGTAGGGATGGGCTACGGACACCAGCGGGCCGCTTATCCGTTGCGTGGAATCGCCTGTGAACGGGTGATCACGGCGAATGCGGACAAGATGGTGGATCCACGAGAGCAACGGCGATGGAAGGGGGTGCAGGCCTTCTACGAAGGAGTCTCCAGGCTGTGCAGCGTTCCGTTGGTAGGCAAGCCGCTGTGGTCCTTGTACGACCGATTGCAGCGCATTGCCGATCTTTACCCGAGTCGTGACTTGTCGAGACCCACATTAGGGGTGCTGTATCTCGACCGCCTCCTTAACAGGGGGTTTGGTCAAGGGATGGCAGAGTATGTGAAGGCGGTGGACATCCCATTTGTTTCGACGTTTTTTGTCCCACCGTTGGCGGCAGCACGTGCTAGAATAAAGCGTGTTTTCAGTGTGGTCACCGATGTGGATATCAACCGGATCTGGGTAGCGCGGCATCCGGAAACATGCCCGGTGCACTACCTTGTGCCGAGCATGATCGCCTGGAAACGACTCATCCAGTACGGGGTTCGGCCCGAAAAAATCACGTTTACCGGTTTTCCGCTCCCTGAGGAGAACCTTGCGACGCTCGAACAGGATCTGCACCGCCGGATCCGGCGTTTGGATCCGATCGGGCGTTTTGCGGCCCGTTACGGTGATATCGTCGGGTTCAATGGGGTGTCGACTGGTGGGGACTTTCATGCTCCGGTCACGCTCACATATGCCGTGGGTGGTGCGGGTGCCCAGAAAGATGTGGCGGCAAGCATTCTGGAGGGATTGGCTCCTGATCTGAAAGCGGGTTTGTATCGATTGAATCTGATTGCAGGAACCCGTTTGGAGGTGCGCCGGTTTTTCATGGATGCGATCCGGAAGCAGGGGCTTGAATCGCTGGTCGGGAATGGAATCGAGGTGCAGTGCGCCTTGGATATACCCTCCTATTTCGCCACCTTTAACCGCATGCTAAAGGACACGGATATCCTGTGGACAAAGCCGAGTGAACTGGTCTTCTACGCCGGCTTGGGGATCCCCCTGATCATGAGTGCGCCGCTCGGTGCCCATGAAGAGACAAACCGCAACTGGATCCGCAACATGGGGGCTGGCTTTGTTCAGGAGAATCCGCGTTTTGCACGGGAATGGCTGCGGGAATGGATTGCTTCCGGGATGCTGGCCGAGGCGGCATTTGACGCTTACGTCAAAGCACCCCGACATGGGACGGAGAACATCCGGAGGGTGATCTTTGCGGATGATCCGTCCGATGTGGAATTAGTGGGCGACCATGCGGCCACTGTGTTGGCTCCCGAGTGGCGTTGACGCGGGAACTGAATCCTTTATGTTTGCGCCAAACCGGGTTTTCTGTGCTTTTGAACGGGAGATCGCGATTGATCGGGATCAAAGTGAGGCAGCATGAGTGAATTTAGAACATTGGGCGTATCGGATGAACTGATACGGGGATTGAACGAATTGGGCATTGTCGAACCCACGGAGATTCAGTTGAAGGGTCTGCCTTTGCTGTTGGATGATACATCCGATTTGGTATGTAGGTCGGAGACCGGTACAGGAAAAACCGTGACTTTCGGTATCCCCCTTCTGCAGAGCATCGATCCCAATCTTGCCCGTATTCAAGGACTTATCCTTGTCCCGACGCGGGAGCTTGCCAAGCAGATCGCCAAGCAGCTTTTCAAGTTCACCAAATACTACCACAAGGTTTTCACGGAGGCGGTTTATGGTGGAGAGGATATCGCCATGCATGTGCAAGCCCTCAAGCGCACGACGCACATCGTTGTCGCCACTCCGGGCCGTTTGATTGACTTGATGAAGCTCAAGGCGGTGAACTTGTCGGAGGTGCGTCTGGTTGTGCTCGATGAAGCGGATGAGATGATGAGCCGTGGTTTTGGCGCCGAGCTTGATGTTATTCTTACCCACACCCGCCATCGACAGGGGACATGGTTGTTTTCTGCGACACTTCCGGATGACATTCAGAGGCTGATCACCAATTTCATGTCGCACAAATCCCGTCACCTCATGCTTTCTGGAAATGAGATCATGAACCGGGCGATTACCCACTACTTCAAAACCTGCAAAATCGAAGAAAAGTTTGGAATCATCGAGCGGTTCCTCAGAGGAAGGAAAGATGAGCGGGGGATGATTTTTTGCCGTTCCCGGGCCGGGGCCGTGAATCTTGCGGAATACCTTAATCAGGCAGGGCTGACATGCGGAGTGCTCCAAGGTGACTTGTCCCAGAAAGAACGGGAGCGGGTGATGCGCATGTTCAAGCGCGGGGACACACAGTTTCTGGTGGCGACTGATGTTGCCGCCCGGGGCATCGACATTGAGAACCTTGCTTTTGTGATTCACCACCAGCTTCCTGACCAGATCGAGTACTATACCCATCGCAGTGGGCG
>JAFGAQ010000441.1 GCA_016933595.1 Opitutales bacterium
CCCCGAACCCGGTAGGGCGAATTGTCCTCAATGAGCCGCTCTTATAATCCTTTTCGTGCTTTCCGCGCATTTCGTGGTTCATTTTCCTTCCGCGGCTTTGCGGCTCTGCGCGAGTTACTCTTCTTCCTCAATCCTGCAGCCCCATGCCTCCGCTCTGGACGTCTGTGCAATGGGCCGCAGACTCGGGGCGTATCGCCCGCAGGGCGGTGTTAAAGAACGCTTCTTCTCTAACATCGCTCACTGCGTTCGTCGAATGGTCTTGATCATGAGCTTCGTCGAATGGCTCGTGCCTCGCCAGCAGGTTGTGAACAGAATACGGTAAACCACGAAATGTGAAAGCTACGGTTGGATGGTTACAATCACCCTTTTGTAGCGGGTCAGGGCAGGAGAACCTCCGTCGGTGACCTTAAGAACAAAATGGGCCGTCTCCTCCTTTTCAACTTCGGGAAACTTCACATGGACCTGATACATATTCTCCGCAGAAGCAATAGGAATGGGAGATCGATACGATCCAGCCTCCGGATAGTTAAACCACAAATACTGCAGATGGTCGCCATCCGGATCCCCGGTAACACTTGCATCCAGCATGAAATAGGATCCGGATGAAACGCTCACCGTCTCTGCATGCCCAAGAGCAGGAACCGGCGGATGATTGGCCTCGTCGTAATCCATCCAACACCAATCCATCCGGGCAGCGAAATCATTCTGAAAATCATCCCTCCACCTCCATATCGTCACCCTGTGATCCTCATAACGGGCAGATTCCAACCGAACACTGCGCCCGAATGGGTTGGGGACATATGGCGAATATGAATCCAGCGCATTTGTCCAAATAGGTCGCGGCTCAGGCTCAATCGGAATTCCGCCATTGAAACCGTTCAGGTCAAGGGACTCGTGCTCCGGAATGTAGGATTCATAACGACCGCCCCAACCTCCCCAATCCGGGCGTTCCGGGACATTCAAACCATTTGGAACCAATCCCAACCAGGAAGGAGTATCGCCTTCCATGCCATACGCAACGTCCGGATAGAGCGCGCCCAAGGGGCCGTGTCCTTGCTGAATGTGTTCCCTCAGCCAAGTGTTGCCGATCGTTGAGTTATCCATCCCGTTGATCACGGTGTTGATCCCCGTCCAGGTGGCATTCCCATAGCCTCCTGGGCTAACAATATAGAAAAGTTCGGGGAAGTTTGTGCGGATCCATATTCCGCTATCGTCCTGATCCGAGATGGTGTAGACCCTCAGCTTTGAAACAAGAGCTCTACAATCATCCGCCGACTTTCGCAGACGCAAATCGAAGAGGGCCTGCGCCAAGGTATTGCTTCCACCCCATACGGAGATCCAAAGCGGGCGCGCATCGTCCTGTTCCAGAATGCGAAGAATCCACTCTGAGCCTTCAGACTTCTTGCCTTCGCCCACTCCTTGCATTCCGTAAACCGGCGAACCCTCCTTGACCAATTGCATAAGGGAGGCAGCGTCCGGAAACCCTGCGTCATGCTTTTGGAGATTTGGCAGCACTTCTCCGTAGGCTTGAATGATCCTACGAATCGACTCTGGAGCAATCCGGTTTTTCTGATGAACCGATGTGGTGGCGATCAACCCTTGGATTTCGATCTGATTCGAATACAGCAATAGCCGAATGAGGGTTTGGGTATCATCGGCGTCTGCCTCAATGTCCGACAGAACAATCATCCGGTTCATTTCAGGCTTTTCCGCATATCCATAGTGAATCGGCCAAACAAGCAGGATTAGCATTGC
>JAFGAQ010000442.1 GCA_016933595.1 Opitutales bacterium
CCGGCGAGCAACCTTGATCGGGTGACCGATGCACGATCCGGCTCCGGAAGACTGGCGAAGGCCGCACCCTCCACGGGAATCATCGGAATAATGTTCATGACATCCGCCCCAAGGCCCGCGACGGTCCGGGCAACCTCAGAAATGTGCCCGTCGTTGATCCCCGGCATGAGGATCGTGTTGATCTTGGCAATCATGCCGGCTTCCTTGATGAGGCGAACCGCCTCCAGTTGCTTCCGGATCATCAAAGCGCCCGCGTCCAGCCCACGGTAGACCTTCTTTTCCCAACGCACCCAGGCATACACTTTGGCCGCTATTTCAGGATCCACAGCGGTGATCGTGACCGTGACATGCGTCACCTTGAGTCTCGCCAGCTCAGCGATATGAGGAGCAATCCCGAGTCCGTTCGTGGAAAGACACAGGATCACCTCCGGATACTGCGCCCGCACCAGCCGAAGGGTTTCCATCGTTTCGTCGGGATTGGCAAAGGGATCCCCCGGGCCGGCAATCCCGACAACGGTAATGTTGTTGCTGCGGTCAAACACCTTTTCAACATAGGTAAGCGCCTGTTGGGGCGAGAGGATGCTGGACGTAACACCGGGACGGCTTTCGTTCACGCAATCGTATTTACGATTGCAGAAATTGCACATCACGTTGCAACGCGGGGCCACCGGCAGATGCATTCGCCCGACTTTGTGACACATCTTCGGGTTGAAGCAGGGATGATTGTCTACGTTGATATCCATGGGAAATTCGATTTTGGGTGTTTCTGACTCCGTTTTTCCGGGGCTTTCTAAAGGTAGCTGAACCCGGTTTCAGACCCATCCTGACGGTGCTCAAGCAGGGTGTTGACGATCTGATCGTAAAGGCGTTGGGCACCGCTGTATCCCAGATGCAACACCCGCTGGGCCCCAATACGGTCGTGGATGGGCATGCCACAGCGGACCAGCGGAACGCCCAATTCGCGTGCAATCGGGTATCCCTTGCTATTTCCAATGATCAGGTCAGGCCGCAATTCACGGCATCTATCGGCGATCAACGCATGATCCACGCCAGTGAGTAACACCGGAACAGACCCATCGGATGATGCAATCCGCCGCACAAGCGGCCCGGTGTTGGCAACCTTGCTGCCGGTTGCGAGCAAAACCGGAACCAGTCCGGTTTCGGACAGAAACGCGCCCAGCCCCGCCAGCAGATCTGGATCGGCGAATACCGCCACCCGCTTGCCGGCCACATACTTGTGACCATCGACATAGGAGTCGATCAGACGGGACCGCTCGGATTCAGTCTCCGGATTCAGGAACAGAACGGAAGTATCAGGATGCCATGGACGGACATCTCCCCTGGCAAGAAAAGCCAATTGGGACAGGAACCGGTCGGTATCCTCAATGCCCATGGGAAGCGGCATGGACAAATGCGGCACTGCGAATCGCCTGTGAAGAAAGGCTCCCGCACTTTCCGGGTGGATAGATGACAGAGCCCCAAGCGTGATACTGGCCATCGATGCGGACGATCCGACGATGGACGCAGATGGCGTTCCCCCATCGGGAATCCGGCGGTAAGCACTCCAGCTCCCCCCATCCAGTGTCTCCGAATAGTCTGGAATAAGATGCGCCTTGATGCCGACCTCCTCACAACTGCGTTTGAGGTAGCGGAGATCCTCGCACGAGAGCATCCCTCCAAACAAGTTGATCGAAGGCGTTTCGGTCGCCACGCCTACCGGTTCAAAGGCGAGCTGCTCCACCAGAGCACGGACAGTTTTGTGGAAGCCATCCCAGTGGTCACCGGAATAGCTTGCCGTGGAAACATGGACAATCTGCGGAATCGTTTCATTGTCCCTCGACTCCCGGTACTCCCTGAGGATTTGGGGCACATCTTCTCCGATTGTCTCAGCCAAACAAGTGGTGGCCACCCCCACAAGGAGCGGATGGTATGCGGCGCACACGTTATCCAACCCGATCTTCAGGTTACGGCCTCCCCCGAAAATCGCATCTTCCTCGCTGAAACTCGATGACGCGATATCCATCGGCTCACGGAAATGGGATATCAGGTAGCGCCGAATGTAAGTGGCGCAACCTTGTGAGCCATGAAGGATCGAAAGGCAGCCTTCCACTCCGGCAAATGCCAAAGCCGCGCCGAGGGGCGTGCACATCTTGCAGGCGTTTTGGGTAGCGTGCGGCGATGCCCCACGCGTGAATGGGCAATGGTTGTTCCCCTCCGGGCGGACCGCCCCGTGAATACTTGCTGCGTCAACCTCAGACATGGGGCACCTCCTTTTCCGGAAAACAGGCGGGGCCGGGTTCCGCGCCTGGAGATCCGATCCGACAGCGCCCGGCCCGACGGGGAACATACTTCCAGACTGGACTCATGACCGAATCCCGCACCTCCCGGGCGAAATTGATCATGCCCTCAAAACCCGCCAGGCAGATTTTTCGTTCATGATTGTGGTCACAAAACGCGATCCCGAGTTTGTAGGCGATTGGCCGTTCCTTGACTCCGCCGATGAAAAGATCCACATCCTTTTCAAGGCAGAATTTGGCCAGCTCAAGAGGATTGGAATCATCCACGATGACCGTTCCCTCGTCACAAATATCCCGCAACAATTCGTAATCCTCGTTGTTGCCGGTCTGGGTTCCGGCCAACACCGTTTCCATACCGAGGTTGCGCAAGGCACGTACCAATGAAAACGCTTTGAATGCACCTCCTACGTAGAGTGCCGCCCGTTTGCCAATAAGTTCAGCCTTGGCCATGCGCAGTTCCGGCATGACCGCTTTCATGCGCCCGGACACAACATTCCGGGCGCGATCAAGCAGCGATTCATCCTTGAAAAAGGAAACTGTCTCGTAGAGGGCAGCGGAAGTGTCCTCGACCCCGAAAAACGACACCCGTTTCATGGGAATCCCGTAGTCACGCTCCATACTGTGAGCCAGATGCGTCATCGACCCGGAGCATTGCACCAGGTTCAGCGCTGCACCATGGCTGCGGCGGATCTCATCCACACGTCCGTCTCCGGTGAGGACCGATACAACCTCGATCCCCATCTCCTCAAAGTAGCGTTTGATCAGCCAGGATTCACCCGCCACATTAAAGTCACCCAGGATATTGATACTGACCTTTGAAATGCCGCTGGTATCGCCGGTTCCGACGAGTTTGTAAACGGCGTCACATGCCGCCTGATAACCCGTCTTCTTGGTTCCCTTGAACCCTTCTGACTCGACCATGATCACATCGATCCCAGCCTCACGGGAAACGCGCCGACAAATCGCCTCAACGTCGTCTCCTATCAGACCCACGATACAGGTCGAATACACAAATGCGGCCTTTGGCTTGTAACGCGCGATCAAGTCGGTGAGGGCATTGTAGAGCTTGGGCTCACCCCCGAAAATGACATCCTTCTCCTGAAGATCCGTTGAGAACGACAGGCGGTGGATCTGTGGCCCTGACGAGAGCGATCCGCGGATATCCCACGTATAAGCCGCGCAACCAATGGGCCCATGGACCAGGTGGAGCGCGTCCGAAATCGGGTATAGCACCACACGGGATCCGCAGAAAGCGCAGGCGCGTTGACTGACCGACCCGGAAACGCTTTTGCGATCACACTTGAGTGCGTTCGCGCTATCGCCCTTGGTGAAAACCTGGGTTTTACGGTCTTTCAGGATCTCGATCATGGCATTGCTATTCTATCGTGTGGTTATCATCTGCCCGGAATCCATGTTTTGGCGGACCGACCCCCACCTGCCCCTCCAAAGGCATGAGGCAAGGGCCGGTCCTGTTTCTGATGCGCTGTGTCACTATTCCCTTGTGGGACACGGCAATCCCAACACTCCCATCACTGCGTCGACACGGAAATCTTCTGGCTATCGGGTCCTCATCCCGGACTTGACGGAATGGTATGCTACTGAATCAGTTCAAACAGCTCTTCCGGAACCTCCCGGTCGGCCTTGTCAAAGAGCTGATCCAGGATCTTGTCGAGGTAGTACATTGCACCGCGATAGCCAACCAAAGGAAACAGGCGATGCCCGGTCCGGTCCATAATGGGAAACCCGAATCGCACAAATGGCAGGTTGCCTTCGGCGCGCGCGACATGCTTCCCATAGGTGTTGCCCATGAGAAGGTCGACCTTACGGTTCTTGATGATCTGGTGAAGCTTGTGGATATCGGCGTTCGCCTCGATGTGAGCGTCCGGAGATACTTTCGATACGATCTCGGCAACCTTACGCTCAAAACGTTTCCCCGGAGTTCCGGTTATCACGACAGTCGGGATCATTCCGATCTCAACGAGCAATTGGGTGACGCCAACCACGTGGTCCGGATCGCCAAAGAGCGCGACCTTTTTCCCATGGAAGTACTGCGACATATCGCTGATCAAATCGAGCAGGCGCCCCCGTTCCAACGTGATCGAAGCCGGGACCGGAACGGCCGCCATCCGGCGAAGGGTATCGATAAATGTATCGGTACCCTTCAGCCCGATCGGCAGGTCAATCAGGGAGAACGGCACATTGCACTTTTTCTCAAGCTCCTCCGCCGCTTCCTTGCTGGCGAAATCTCCGCATGCGAGGGTCGCAATCGCATCCCCCATAGCCTGAATTTCGGACACTTTCGTCCCTCCCCTGGGATACATCGTATACACCCCGGTTTGCGGTTGATCGAGCACATCACTGGTATCGGGCAACATCGTGATTTTCACGCCGAGTTCGGCTGCGATCCTTTTGAGCTCGCGCATGTCACTGGGATCCACGTAGCCCGGAAGGATGTTGACACTATCGCTCGTCTCTCCCGTTTTGTCCGACAGGTATTTTATGGTGTTCTTGACCATCGTGGAAAACCCCGTGACATGCGATCCCACAAAACTTGGCGTGTTTGCATGGATCACATGTTTACCCTCCGGAATCTTCCCCTCCGCGATGTTCTTTTTGATCATCATAGGAAGGTCATCCCCGATCACCTCCGACAGGCACGTGGTGTGGACCGCAACCACTTCCGGATCATAGATCGAGAAGATGTTGCTCAGAGCTGTGGTCATGTTCGACAGCCCCCCGAAAACAGAAGCACCCTCGGTAAAGGAGCTGGTAGTCGCCACCACCGGCTCCTTGAAATGGCGGGTGAGGTGCGAGCGGTGATAGGCACAACATCCTTGGGATCCATGGCTGTGCGGCATACAACCATGAATCCCAAGGGCCGCATACATCGCCCCGATCGGTTGGCAGGTTTTGGCTGGATTGATGCGCAGCGCTGTGCGCTCGCAGACCGTGGCATTCGTTCCATCTAGCATGGTGAAATCCTATTCTTAATTGTTGCTATTGATTCAGAGCCCCTCAGCCACCGGCTTAGAGGAACTCGTTCCGTTATCCGGAGATGCGGGTTGATCCCAGGGAGCCGTGACGTAGCTCCAAACCGGTGAACTGACCATCCGGGCAATCTCCTCGAAAAAGTTGATGGCGCCTTTGAAACCGGCGTAGGGTCCACCGTAGTCGTAGCTATGGAGCTGCTTACATGGCACCCCCATCTTTTCCACGATATACTTGTCCTTGATTCCGGACCCGATGACTGCCGGCTTGTAGGTTTCGATGAGTTTTTCGAGTTCGTGATGGGAGATATCATCGATGACCAAGGTCTCCTTGTTCATCTCGCGCATCATCCCTTCATAATCCTTGAACGCGAAACCCTCGTCTGCGAACTGGCGCTTACGCTCCTCGGACAGGCGGGCATTGTAGCGCACCGGATCGGGTTCGATTTCAAGCTCCTCAATGTTCCGGCTATCGGCATCGACTTTGATATTGGGAAGGACACTTCGCCCCTCATAGTCATCGCGGTGCGCAAACTCGTATCCCGCCGAGACCACTTTCATCTCCATCTCACCGAAAAGGTCCTGATAGTGATGGGCCCGTGATCCCCCGACAAAGAGGGCCACCCGTTTCCCGGACGTGATGGGCTTAACCTTTTCCAGAGTTGCCCTGACATCGATCATCTCAGCGGCAATCACTTCCTCAACCCGGTCGATCAGCCCTTTGTCTCCGAAGTACTTCGCGATCTTGCGGAGACTCTTCGCGGTTGAGTCCGCACCAATGAAGTTGATCTTGAACCAGGGGATCCCATACTTGGTTTCCATCATCTCGGCCATGTAGTTGATCGAACGATGGCACATCACCACATTCAGGTCGGCGGTATGACAATTGCAGATCTGATCATAACTGACGGCTCCTGACAGGACTCCGACGATATTGATCCCAACCAGATCGAAGATCCGGTGGATTTCCCAGGCATCGCCACCGATATTGTATTCGCCAAGGATGTTGATGTTGTATCGTCCCGTTGGCTTGGTATCGTCCAGACCAACCATATCGGTGAATACCTTATTGTTGGCAATGTGGTGCCCGGCGGATTGGGATACGCCCCGGTATCCTTCACAGGACAATGCGACGATGTTTATCCCCAGTTTTTCCTTCATGCGCCGTGCAACGGCATGGATATCATCCCCGATCAGTCCAACAGGGCAGGTTGCATAGATCACCATTGCCTTCGGTTTGAACTCGTTCCATGCCTCTTCAATTGCGGCTTCAAGCTTCTTTTCCCCACCGTACACGATCTCGTTTTCAGTCATGTCGGTGCTCAGGCAATACTGCAGGTAATTGATCCCCTTCTCCTTGCCATGGGAAAAGTCCCGGGCGCGGGTAAGGTTGCGGCGCGAAAGCCAACTGTAGTATCCGCAGCCGATCGGGCCATGCGTGAGATGAAGCACATCCCCGATCGGGCCGATAACCACCCCTTTGCAACCGGCATAAGTGCAGCCGCGTTGGGTGATGATTCCGGGAACGGTCCGGGTGTTCGCGCCAATCTCCTTGGGAGAATCGGGATCATTCACAATGATCTGTTTCTCGCGTTTGCGACGGGTCTTGCTCGGATAGAGCTTGAGCATTTCCTCGCGGACTTCTTCCACAGGGGGAAGGGAAAGGTCTGTTTCGTTAAGTGCCATGAAAAGTATTGGATGAAATTGCAGCATTCCCCCGCCCCATTCTCCGGAAAGGATGGGACGGAGGATACACCTGACTCATGTTTCGGGAGCCGACATACAACTGGAGGCGCCCTGTTGGAAGTGGTAGGATGATCTCAGGCCGCAAACAGCCCGAACTCCATCAGCAAGGATTCCAGTTCCGCAATCTGGAGCGGCTTCGGGATCACGAGCATTTTGTTGCCATCGATCTTCCGTGCCAGACTCCGGTATTCATTCGCCTGCGCGACCTCCGGGTTCCAGTCGATGACCGTCTTGCGGTTGATTTCGGCCCTTTGCACGTCGTTATCCCGTGGCACAAAGTGAATCATCTGCGTTCCCAGCCGCTTGGCGAATTCCTCGATCATTTCCGCCTCGTTGTCACATTTGCGACTGTTGCAGATAAGGCCACCCAAGCGAACCGGTCCATTCTGAGCGAACTTCAGAATA
>JAFGAQ010000443.1 GCA_016933595.1 Opitutales bacterium
AATGGGGTATCCCGCCAAGTCCAATGCCTGTCCTCCCATCGCAGTGGCATAGCTGCAGTAAAGGCAATCCGTCGGATCCTCCGCTTGACAGGATCGCAGCGGATTCAGGTCAATGTAAGCCGTGACAAAAGCCAGTGCCTACGGCAAGGGTTCCGCCACCCGACTTTTAAAGCGATCCATGGAGAATGTTCTGTGGTTCCCCTTCTGGTGGTTATTCCAGATCGCGACGCCTTGCAGGTGCTTGCCCAAGCACCAACGGCTCAATAGGTGATACGCACCGTCCCGATCCAAAATAATAATTTGCGTTCGTTTAATTACATATTTCGAAAGGATTGCTTCCATCCTGTGTTTGTTACAAACAAAGAATGACGATAACTAGCATGGGTTTTTATTGGGACGATTTTGGGTATGCTTGGGAATTGAGCTTAGAAGCGTTTGGAAAGGGAGAGGAGGAAGCAGCGTCCGGGTTCGGGAATCGCTTTGTCGGGGGGATGCGGTGATCCGTTGGCGAGCGGCAGTGCCGGAAGGGGGGAAAGGTGTCGGGCGTATTGCAGGTTGCCGATGTTGAGGATCTGAAGCTCGATGTTCCAATCGGATGGAGTATGGAGTAGGGCTTGGACATCAAAGGTCAGGTGTGCGGCGGAGTCGGCTTGAGTGGGGAAGAGCTCCGGATCGGGGTTCGTTCGGGATGCTTCCCAGTTGGTGTATGCTGCAAGGTGAACCCTTTTGTTTTCGCGGTAGAAACTGTGTTCGATTCCCGTCCTGATTCTCAGGGGAGGAACCTCGGCAAGGCGAATCCATGGTGCGTCCGTATGATGGAATCTCCCTTCCGTCCAGGATACGGAAAGCGGCAGGTTGAGTCGGGGGTATTCAGTGTTGATCCTGCGTCGATGGCTCATAAGATCGAAGCTGGAGGTCCATTCGATTCCGCTGAGGTGGGCCCGAACGTTTCGGAATCCGAAGAGCGGAGTGTTTTGGAACGTTCCGATGGCTTGGCGTTGGATGAAGGAGTCGAGTTCACTATGCCATACGGAGAGGTGAACAAATCCATGGCGGTTTTCGAGATGGAACCCGAGTTCGCCATGAATCTTGTCTTCGGAATCGAGGTTGGGATTTCCGATTTCGTAGCCTCCGCCGAGAGCGGGAAGCATGGCGCGGAAGCGTTCGGTGGGGGTGGGATTTTGGCTTGAAGCGGCCACCGATGCGTGGATTTTCCACGGGCGGAGTGTCGGGTTCCAAGCGGCGTTGAAGGATAGTGACGGAAGGGTGTGGGTGGATCTTACATCGAGATCAGCGCCATCCGTGTAATCAGCATACCAGTCCCGAACCGTTTTTCCCAGCGTTATCCGGTTGGCGGATTTTGCTTCGTCGGTGTGATGGTCGATTCTGAACTGGCTTTGCAAGAGCAGTGGAGAATCGGGTTGATGATGATCGACTGAAAGGGCCAATCCGTAGTGCTTCGAGGCAATGTCGGGCCAGATGACATCCTGGAGCTTGCGGTTTCGAATCCGAACGGCGTTTCTCCTTTGATAATCCAGGTCCAAAGCTGTTCGGACGAGCAGAGCATCACCGATTGGAAGGGTGTGAAGCAGATCCCCGTGGATCGTGCGGGCATTTGAGGCAGCGTCGACCAGCGCTGGTCGTATGGAGCGTGGGGAGTTGGAGAGTCGGGGTATGCTTTTTGCCCAGCCGCTTCTAAGCCGAATGGATCCTCCGGCACTACCGATGGGTGCCCTGTGAATGGTTGTGATGGCCGTTGTTTCGTTTGAGACTGTATCCTGAGGCAGTGCCGGGTTTTCTCCTTCGTCCACTTTGTGCCAGAAAAGCGCAAGTGAGTGGCTGGTGTTTCCGTGATTCCATCCGAGGGTGGTATGGAGGCCCCCTTCCTTTAGGCTGGAAGGAATATGGGTGCCGTTGCCGCTGGAGTAGTCACCTTGTTGGGAATGCGTCATGGCCGCGGTGCCGTGATATGCCCCTGACTTCCAGGCGTTTCGGGCGGTTGCGGATATCCTCAATGGGTTGGATCCCCAGGATAAATGGGCCGCGGTGTTGGTCAGACCAGCTTCCATGCCCAATGGAGTCTCAAAGACGATCCTGCCTCCGCTTATGGCAGCGCCGGAAACCAGATCATTTCCAGTAAGGTGGATGTCCAAAGTCGAACCGACAAGCAGGGCACTCGCGTTGATGGGAGCTCCTGTGCGAGTGGGTGATGCGTTGGGAAGTGGAAGTCCATTCCATGAAGTCAGGTTGCGATCAAATGTGAAACCTCGGATATTGGGTTCCATACTGGATGGACCGCGTCTGCCCATACTCAGTCCGGGGGTTGATTCAAAGGAGCGGATAACGGAGTCGGGAGCGCGGGGGATGCTGGCTGAGAGAACGGGCGCGATTACTTGAGCATCCACTTCCGGATGCGCCAGAACGAAGAAAGGTAACAGTTCGATTGGCGCATTTTCCGATGGCTCTTCTGTGGCCTTGGGCAATCCGGTGCCAGCCATTGTCAGGAGCGCGATTCCGACGATGCTATGGGTGAACATGATGATTTTATATAAGATAGAGTGCAATCACGCCGCAGAGTGCGATGCTTCCTCCGGCGGTGAATCTCCATGGATGATCAAACGACTCCCATTTGCTGGCAAAGGGAAGCGAGAGGAGTGGAGCGCAAGCGGCGACGGATTGTACGATTGCGGGATGAGTCATGCTAACCGCCCACAACCACATGGTGATTCCCAGAATGGGTCCGAAAAGCGCATTGAGCGAAACCCAGATCAATGGGATGGAATACCAATTTTCCGGATGGGTTGGCAGCAGTTTGTTCCATTCATCTCGGATGGACCATCGGTTTTTCCAATTGTTGAGCATGACTCCCAGGACCAGAGCGACCGCGAACCCGCCAGTCAGTCGCCAGGCAGCGGCGTCCAAGGGAGACAGCGGGATACCTTCTCCCTTTGCGGAGACAAACATTGCCCGGCTTGCAACAAGGCTTGCGGCCTGCAGGATGGCGCCTGCTATGCCCAGCAGCAGTCCGTGTGAGATGATCAATCCGGATGATGGCTTGTTGCGTGGATAAAGGGCCAGTGCGACTCCACTCAGAATCACAAGGCATGCCAGCCATTCCCCTATCAACAGAGTATCGTTCGAAAATAGAATCGAAAAAATCCCGGAAGCGATGGCGGCCCCGCATTCGACCACGAGCAGGGTGAGTGGTGTTCCAAGAAGGGGAAGTGCCCGGAGAACGCAAGCGCCGCCGAGTCCGAAGCCAACGCCACCGATGCACAGAAATGCGACATTGTATGGTGTCGGGAATGGGTCATCCGAAAACAACAGGATGGATCCCATAGCCAGCATGGCGATGAGGAGCCGGTAGAGGTTGGCCCGGAGGCTGCCGATAAGCGACGCGGATCGCCGGGCACACAGGCCGGTGAGTGCGAAAAAGCATGCAGTGAGGATAGCCGGAATAAGCGTCATCGCCGGGACCAGAATGCCCCTTGTCTACAAGTTTTCAATGGAAAAGGCTTGTTTCCCTATGATTGCCACCCTTTTATGGCAGTTTTTGCACCCATCAGAATATGGCCTCCTTGCCCATGAAACGCACCCATCATTGTTGTGAACTCTCGCTTGATCATGCTTCCAGCGAAGTATGTCTGGTCGGATGGATTGATTCCCTACGTGACCACGGGGGAGTCCTGTTTAT
>JAFGAQ010000075.1 GCA_016933595.1 Opitutales bacterium
CAGGCCTATAACCTGAACCTCAGTGGAACCTTCCTGGACAACCTTTTCGGTATCGAATTCGTATTCGACAAGCAGGACTTCGAAGACACTTCGATCAGCTTGGTCGATGGACAGCATCAGGGTATCTACCTTGACGTGAACGAAACCTATTCGGACGGAACGCTGAACCCGAATTTCGGCCGTCCGTTCATCAGTGATGGTTCGATCTACGGAAACAGCTCGAACAAGGTTGAGCGCGAGTCCACCCGTGTGACCGCATTCGCCGATTTCGATCTGCCAAAGCTGCTCAAGACCGATAGTCTCTGGGCCCGAATCGTTGGTCGCCACACCATCACCGGACTCTACTCGATCGACAAGCGTGACGACGAGCAACGTCAGTTCATGCGCTACGGAACAGGTGAAACCTGGGCAAACTACATCTCCACGGATTACTACAAGAATCTGCTGGATATGACCACCAACGAGCGCAACCCGAACTACGTCATGTATCTCGGACCATCCCTCGCAGGACTCTCCAGTGCTTCTGGAGCTCACATTCCGAGGCCGAACGCCAAGATGAGCCTGACCGATGGTCAGATCCACACGTTTGAATACACATGGACGGGTGACGGAGTGAATCCTGGGGATCCCTACACCAACATTCTTGGACAGGATGACGTGTTCCAAAACGCCAACCCGTCGAACTATGTCGGATACACCCGTGTTCCGGTTGACATTCTGGATGCAACCAATATGGCAGACCGCGATCTGCTGACCCGTGAAGCCCGCAAATCGCGTCAGGAGGTTACTTCCGAAGCGCTTGTATGGCAGGCATACATGTTTGATCGCTCGATCGTAGGAACAGTCGGATGGAGAAAGGACAGTGTTGAAGCATGGCAAAAGCGTGCTGAGATCGATCCGGTCATCCGCCGCGTCATCATGCACGAGAACTATGACTACGCTGAAACACCCGACACCGACGTCAGCTCGGAATCGACCAGCTACAGTGTGGCATGGCACATCACGGACACTATTCGCAAGTGGGTGGACGCTCCGGTGAAGCTGAGTATGTATTACAATACCTCGGAGAACTTCGATCCGGGCCAAGCATCCCGCGTCAGCCTTCTCGGCAACCCGTTGGAAATGCCCGCTGGTAAAACGGAAGATAAGAGCTTGGTGATCTCCACATTGGACGACCGCTACTCCTTGAAGATTACCCGTTACTACAACAAAGTGACGAATTCTTCCAGCTCCATGGTGAACGGAAACTGGTTCATCGGAGGTCTTCAGGAATGGGGTGCTGAATGGGCGAATATCTTCGAGTACAACCTCGGAGGCCGCACGATGGACACCGCCAATACCGGGAACGAAGGTCGCTACAACTATGGTATGGCAACCGGCGAAACCGAAGAACAGGCTGCAGCTCGCGAACAGGCTGCCATCGCAGGATGGCGCGCCCACCAGCAACGCATCCGCACTGAACTTCCCGGCTTCTACGAAGCTTGGATGATGGAAGGTGATCCTCAGGGTCAGGTTCTTGACTTCCATCAGCAGGGCCCTCAGGGCTTCGCTCTTACGGAAGACAGCGTATCCAAGGGTTGGGAACTTGAGTTGACGGCTAACCCGACGGCCAACTGGCGGATCTCGGTTAACGCAACCCAGGTTGAAGCAGTTCGCAGGAATGTGGGTGGCACCGAAATGATCCAATACATGGACATCGTTACCGACGACCTCAACAACACACCGGCCGGCGACCTTCGCATCTGGTGGGGCGGCGCTGGTAACACCACAACCTTGCTGACATGGAATCAGACGATCGGTGCAAACTGGTCGCTCATCCAGCTCAAGGAAGGCACCGATGCCGACGAAATCCGCGAGTGGCGCTTCAACGTGGTATCCAACTACACCTTCACCGATGGACGCCTCAAGGGCTTCAACGTTGGGGGCAGCTACCGTTGGGAAGATGACATCATCATCGGCTATCCTCTGATGACCGGCGACGACGGAAAGACCACCTATAACCTGTCGAGTCCTTACAAGGGGCCTTCGGAAAGCAGTGTTGACCTCTGGGTCGGTTATGGCCGCAAGCTCACGGACAAAGTGGATTGGCGTATCCAGCTGAACGTGCGTAATGCGTTCGGCGACGACGAGCTGATCCCGCTGTCAACGCAGCCTGACGGAACTCCTGCGGCTCTCCGCATTCCGCCAAACCGCGTTTGGACGCTCACGAATACCTTCTCCTTCTGAGGTTAAGGAATTCCGCTCGCTTTTTAGCAAGCAACATAGAAGCAGCCCGGTTATCGCCGGGCTGCTTTTTTTATGCAGAAAAACGAGCTGGACAAGGGGTGGATGGGATATTCAAGCGAAATTATCCGTTATCAAGATGAAGGGTGGGAATAGAAACGGGGGTATAAGCCTGTCGGGAATAAACTACAAAATCCAATCACACCCTAATGAAAATGAAACATCATACGATGCAGAGGATCCTCATGGGATGCCTCTCAGGGAGTATGGCAGTCTCGCTGACCGCGCAGACCGGCATGGAACCCTACGTCGACGAAGACGTGTACATTCTCTCCCCGTTCGAAGTGAACGCAGGAGAAACGATGGGATACGTTGCCACCACATCACTGGCCGGGACCCGGATCAAAACCGAACTGCGCGATGTGGGATCTGCGATCTCGGTTGTCACCGCCGAGTTCATAAAGGACACGGGCGCTACCGACAATGAATCCCTCCTGATCTACACCGCCAACACGGAAGTGGGTGGTGTGCTCGGGAATTTCTCCGGTGCGTCGATCGGAGCTATGGCAAACGAGACGGCCAACTTTGCTCGTCCATCCACCAACACCCGCGTGCGTGGTTTGGCTGCCGCCGATAACACCCGCGACTTCTTCGTAACCGAAATTCCTTGGGACAGCTACGTAATCGACCGCGTTGAC
>JAFGAQ010000076.1 GCA_016933595.1 Opitutales bacterium
GTCATCGGCACCCTCGGACTTGAGCAGATATTGTGCCGCAAGACGTTTTGACAGGAGCGACTGAAGCTGCCGGGCCGCCACCCAGTCCTCCGGCACCCTTCCGACTTGCACGAGCAGACTGCGTTGCTGCATCAGAGCCAAACCACGGCGCAACTGTCCATCCTCCGACAGTCTGCCATTTTCCCACTCATTTGACTCACTCCGGTAGACATCCCTTACTTCCACCCGCTTGGGCTGCCCGGGGCTGACAGTCGAAAACTCCAAGGTTACCCGCGTCAGCCGCCCTTCATCGTCCACGGCACTATCGGATTTCTCTTTTCCAAAGCCAAGTCCGCCCAACGCACTCATTGCGCCACCTAAGGCTTTGCCCGTGCCGATAACATCCCCAGAGGGGCTTGCCATATCCCCATTGGCGTTGAACTGTTTGTCAGCAACTGTATCCTCACTCCCTTCGATCTGAAAAAACGGAACCCATTCGTTTTCGTTTCGAGCATTCTCCCTGAATCCAACAGCAAACCCATCCGGGTCCGTCACGATCTGTTCGAAAGCTTCCTTTGAAGACATCTGGTTCTTTCCGCTGATGCCAATCTGAACCTGCCGGTTCGCCAGAGTCCACGCTGGGGCTTCGTATTCCAACGCGGTCCGGACCTCTTGCTTTCCATCTTTTTCCTGAGCAATCATCCAGCGAAGGGATACCTTGTGAACCCACTCTTCCGGAATCTCCTCAGACGACGCATACACGCCCTTCTCCCCTGCAAGCAAAGCCGGGGGCAATTGTTCTCCATAGTGCAGGCAGATATCCCCGGCTCCTTTGGACTTGTCCATTAGCCTTACCCAATAATGATCCTCCGCAATGCCCTTCATTGCATCGGGAGTTCCCTGGCGATCCTCCGCACCAACCTTATCGAGCAGTGCCAAACTCTGTTCCTCAACCTGAATCCCCATCTGTGTCCGAAGCTCTTGGGCTTTGGATTGGGACGCGGTAAAGCCACGTTCCAGCATTTCCTGGGAAACCCCTGCGCGGGATGCCCACTCCTCGAAATCGGGAGTCACGGGCTCAGCCGAATCGGACGCCCATCCCGAACGGTGTGTCGCCCTCAAGCGGCTTTCGAGCACCTTCCTCATGGACACCGGCACCGTGGCATGAACAATCCCCACTTCATGTCCGTTCCTTTTAAGTAGCTCTGCAAACAGGATCACCCGATCCAGACTATTGCCCTCTCTCGCCGCAAGCGTCCCCATCGCACCCCGCAACAATCCGCGGTATGGCACCCATGAAATGTTGGCCACCACCCACTCCCGAACCGCCCCGGGCTCACGGCCCGCCTTATCCGCTGCAGCGGAAAGATCATAGACGCTGGGATCGATCATCGTCAGGGCGTACTCCGCCGAAGCGAACAGGACGCCCAGCTTCTCCTCGAGATCCTCGGATGGAGGAACACCCTCACTCGCATACAGCGGGTAAACTGGACCAACCAACATCGAGAATACACCCACACAAGCCAGCATGCGGCTCCAGATGCTTTGCGACAGACGATTCAAAAGAAACGGAGAGGTAGTTTCAATCTTCATGGCAAGTTCGGATTTTTGAATTGGGACTCGGCCGCAGGGAGTAAGCCATGCGCCAACCCTTATGTCGACGAA
>JAFGAQ010000077.1 GCA_016933595.1 Opitutales bacterium
ATCAGCCCAATGAAGAGCTGACTGGGCTAGCCGTGCAGGATTCGGAGCGATCGGATGGGATATCTTCCGGACTACCACATCCAGGCAAGACCGACCGTGCCATTGAATCCGGTGCCGTTTTCGATCCCGTATAGCTTTTTGTCAAAGTCACCGGTCACATGGTATCGGGCGTTGGCCGAAAGCAACAGATGATCGGTAAGGAACCAGTGATGGCTGATGCCAGCGCATCCGCCGAACACCGTTTCAGATTTTGTGCGGGAGTGGTGACGGTGTCTGTATTCGGTTCCGCTCACGACATAGGGCCCTGCGGCGATGTCGATTGCGAAAAAGCTTCGGCTGGAAGTCTCGAATGCGAACGGCTTGAACTGCATCCCAACCAGAAGGGGAACCAGTGAGAAGTCAGAGGATCTCATTCTCCAGTGATCATCCTCGTCCTCAAACTCGAAATCCACTTCCGAATCAAGCACTCCAGTCTGGACGGTAACAGCGGCTTGGTCGCTGAACCAGTATTGATAGCGTACAAAGGCGCTTGGGCTAGTAGAGGATGAGTCCGACCTGAAATAGCCATCCTCGTAGGCTGAGCTTTCGTTTGTCGAGTATGCGCCAAGGTCAAATCCGAGCTGGTGCCTTCCCCGAAGGGAAATTCCCCTTTCCTGGGCTGATGCGGGACTGGATAGTGTGACAGCGGAAATGAACATAGCCGCCATGAGCAGGTGAGTTTTCTTAATCATCGTGTTTTCTCTGTTGTAGTTGGTTTCGTTTCGATCCTCGCAAGTGTCGTGACTCCATCTTCGGGTGTCTGACGCCTTACAATGGTCGAACCCCGGGGCTTTGAATCCGGTAGGCGGATTTCAGCACTGTCCATGCCAGAATGATTGTGCGCAGTTGTAAGTGATTGTTTATGAACTTCGTATTGATTTGGCTGTGGTTTGGGGAGGTAAAGATATTCCGAATGTTCGTCAATATGACCACATGTAATCGTCGAAATGCCCACGAGAAGTCGTGGCTGGTGTTCGACTTAACCGCAAGACCCCAGGCTGCAGGCCACGGGTTATCGTGTGAGCGGAGTGTTTTGAGTAGAAAGCCGCATAGGGAAGATGGATCCACCACGAAAGGCACGGAAAGGGAAGGCAAGAAAACATCAACCACTGATTAAGATGATGAACACCCATATCGAGCGGGTTGGATATCATCACATCCGTGCCTGTTTCTCCGTTGCTTTTCGAGCTATTGAGGACACGCTGTGTTGGGAAGGATCTTTTTATGACAGCAAAGCCGCAAGCCGCAAGCCGCAAGACGCTGAGGGAAGACACACAGAACTACGAAATTCCCGGAACCCACGAAAGGGAATAAATGAAGCGGCTCGGTGAGGACACCTCGCCCTACCTTGGGATTGGGTACAGGTCGGGATGAGAGTCCCCGCTCATCTGCCTCTGGCGACTCGGGCTCTTCTGTTTTGCTTGTGTTGTTGATTGGGGCCATTCGGCCTATCGGGGGGACTGATCCCGAGGTTTTCCGTTCTTAAGTCAGCAAACTTTTCTTAATTTGCTTGCCATTGGCTTGTGTCCAAACGTAGTAAGTTCCTCATAAACCATTACGACATGGTATTTCAGCGACTTATTGGAGCTGGTTTTGCTTGTGTTGTGTGTGGTTCGTGATTTTCAGGCCTTACACATAGGTCTTACACATCGCAAAACGGGGTGTAAGGGCAATGCCGCAAGTGCCGGAAAATTAACAAGATGGGCTGGTAGCTCAATGGTTAGAGCAGTGGCCTTTTAAGCCATTGGTTCTGGGTTCGAGTCCCAGCCGGCCTACCAATTTTGTTCAGTGGCGAGACAGTGTCGTCAATGCTCGGTGTGTTGACGGACGGTTGACGATTCTTGCTTCATTGCGCAAGCCTGATCCAGTCTTTTCCGAGTCGTTTCAGCGATTTCTGGTTGGTTTCCGATTGCGGATCCCACGAGGCCAACAGGTCCCAGAAATCTGGTGAATGATTCATGTGAACCAGATGGGCGAGCTCGTGGAGGATGATGTGGTTCTGGAGATGGGGCGGCATTAGAACCAGCCTCCAGTTGAGGGATACGTTTCCCGAACTGGAACAGGAGCCCCATCGGGACCGCTGGTTGCGAATGGATACGCTGCGAACTGCCGGAATCGGAAGCAGGGAGGAAAGGACACGGACCTGAGATGGGAGCGTGGCGGATGCCAGCGCAGAGAGTTGCCTGACAAGGCTTCGCTCACCGTTGTCGAAAATGGGGAAATGATCGATGGAAGAAAGGCTGTCGAAATCGATTTCGGGATAGAGGAGGGTCCATCGAACGGGGACCTGACCGTTCATGATGGTGACCAGCGGATGGTTCCGGAGGTGGGAAGCCAGCGATTGGACTGTGGGTTCCGGGGTGTTTACCACCGTCTCCATCCATTCCATGCGGGATTGGACAAATGCCTCAGCATGGCGTCGTGAGACCCTGCGTGGGTAGGTTACAACAAAGCGTTTGTTGCCCTTGTAGGTGATGCTGATGCGGCGACTGTTCGGGTGGGCCCGGTAGTCGCATTCCCATGGATGACTCATGAATGGCAGGGGAGCGATTCAAGGGTTTGGCATTGAAGCCTCCAGATCCCGAACAAGTCCATCCGTGTAGGATCTCAGGATTTGCTCTGGATCGATTCCCTTGATTCTGCATGCTGCGGCGATCGAGAAAAGGGATTCAGCCAACGCCGATTCCTCGAGCGCGGATGCCTCAAGGATGGCGCGGGAGGGCACTCGGGGATGGTTATCCATCCCGAGTTTCATGATCTGCTTGTAGGTCTTTTTTGCAAAGAGCAAAGCGGGCAACCGGGGAGGCTGCGGTTTGAAAGGCGATGGCCGGGATGGTGCGGAATTCTCTCCGGCCTTGATCTCGTCCCATCGCTTGAGAACCTTTTCGGGTGTATCAGCCGTTCCGGTTTCCGGGGCGAAAACATGGGGATGCCGGCGGATGAGCTTTTCATTCACCTCGCGCGCGACTTCCTCCATTGAGAAATGCCCGGACTCCCTCGCGATTTCGGCCTGCATGACCACATTCAGGAGCATGTCTCCGAGTTCCTCCCGCATGTGATCGAAATCCTCGTGGTCAATGGCCTCGATCAGCTCGGAGCATTCCTCGATCAGGCATTCGGTCAGCGAAGAATGGGTTTGCTCCCGATCCCACGGGCATCCGCCCGGAGCCCGGAGGATGGCAACTGTTTCCAGCAGGTTTGAGTAGGCTTCGTTTGTGGACTGCGTTGATGAGCTCATGGGCGGAAATTGAAGGTTGACGCTTGCTGCAAGATACCCTCCATGTGAAATGCAAGAGCGAACGAACGAAGATTTCAAGGGAATGTTTTTGGGTGATCCAGGCAAATGAGTGATAAGTTAACCGAAATCATGGACTGGAAGCGGCAGGAGATCGCTTCCCTGGTCCGTCCCGTTTCAGACCGTGAACTGGAGCGCCTCCGGTCACGGAAGGACTTGCATCCGTTCCTGATGTCGGAGGCCCTTGGTGCCCGTCCGGGCAGGCTGGGGGTGATTGCTGAAATCAAGCGGCGATCCCCATCGGCCGGTTCCATCCGGGAGGGTGCGAATGCCGAGGATCAGGCGATCAAATACGTGAACGCTGAAGCCGATGCTTTGTCGGTCCTGACGGACCAGAAATTCTTCGGTGGGCGTATCCAGGATTTGTGGGATGTGGTCGAGTTGCTCGAACGGCATTGCCGGAGGGTTCCGTGCCTGCGCAAGGATTTCATGGTGCACCCGGTCCAAGTAGTGGAAGCCGCTGAGGCGGGGGCATCGGCGATTCTGATTATCGTGCGGGCTTTGGATGATGGGACGATACGGGATCTACAACACGCGGCAGAGGTAGCGGGCATGGATAGCTTGTTTGAGGTCCATACTCAGGAGGAGCTCGATCGTGCCTTGCGTTTCAATCCGAAGCTGGTCGGTGTGAACAACCGCGACCTGAAGCGCTTTGTCACCGATTTGTCGATCAGCGAAAGCCTCATACCACAAATCCCCGATGGCGTGATTCGGGTGAGCGAGAGCGGGATTTTCAGTGCCGAAGATGCCGCACGGGTGAGAGCGGCGGGAGCGGACGCTATTCTGGTCGGTCAGGCGCTGATGGAGCAGGACGACCCCACCGAACTGTTGGAAGCCTTTCATTCGTTGTGAATCGCCGGGATCTCATCGCGTGTTTTCAATCGACGGGATTTACCCCTGCTCACCGCCTTGGGCAGAATTTCCTCGTAGACCGGAATCTGGCGGTGAAGCTGGTCGAGATGGCGGGTGTTGTTGCTGGAGATACCGTTGTTGAGGTCGGACCGGGCTTCGGGATGCTATCCCGTGTTTTGGTTGAGCGGGGTGCGATGGTTCATGCGATTGAGAAGGACGAGCGCCTGAGGCCGCATCTGGATGAGTTGTCCCGAGAATTGGGCAAGGGTTTCCAATGGATGCAGGGCGATGCGGTGGAGCATCCGTATGCGGATCTTGATCCGGGCGAGGATTGCCTGATCGTCGCGAATCTGCCTTACGCGATAACTGGTCCCTGGCTGTTCAAGGTGATGTCGGTCGGGTTTCCGCGGGTCATCGGGCTGATGCTTCAGCGGGAAGCCGCAGAGCGGCTGATGGCTCCGGTGGGCGATAAGCGCTATGGTCCGCTCAGTATCCAACTTCAGGCAGCCTATACGCTCTCGGGGATGCATCGGGTGCCATCTTCCTGTTTCCATCCGCCTCCGGATATTGAATCGGTGTTGTTTGTGGTGAACCGGAAGGAGCATCCGAGGCGTTTCGGAAAGATCTGCTATGCCGGCATGCAGGAAGTCTTTACCCAACGCCGGAAGCAGTTGCTTGGTCTGTTGACCCGAAAAGGGCTGGATGTATCCGGGTGGATCGGGCTCCTGGAGAGATATGGTCTGGATTCGCGGGTTCGGCCCGAGGAAGTTCCGATTGCGGCATGGATGGAGGCGGACGCTCAATACTTGTTCGGGAGGGATTGAAGGTGCTCCGCGGCGAACGGTCTCTGGATCGGTGACTCCGGAGTCGGGAGCGCACGCGATCCCCGATAAGGCAAGAATCAGGGTGTGGGCTCGGCCATGATACGGGCCGCCACTGATTTGACGGAGTCCAGTTCCTCGTCGTCGATCCCGAGGATCCCGCGAATGCTGGCGAGGACCTCAGCGGTTTTGCGGTTGGGAGCAAGCCCGAGAATCCCTTGGTTCATGCCATAGACGAACAGCATCTCGGCGAGTTGAAGGATCGCTTTCAGCACCCGGGTGGATTCCGCTGCGTGACAGGAGTAGTCGGGTTCGTGATGATAGGCGATGACCTCGCAGACGGGTTGGGGCATTTCCCATTTCTGGCAGAAGAGCATGCTGATCGCGCCATGATCGGTTCCGTATTCGGCATATTCCTCAACCAGATTCCGGAAATCCAGCGCCAGTGCCTGATCCGCCGTGCGGTGGTATTGTTCACTGTATTTGTTGAGGACGAGCGTGCCTACATCATGTAATAGACCGGCCTGATATGCGCTGTCGGCCATTTCCGGAACAAAGCGTTCACAGATTCTCTGGCAGAGCGCTGCCACCGCAGTTGAATGCACCCAGAAACGCTCCATGGAATATCCGTTGCTGCTCAATGTCTTTTCCACGATGGCGGATAGAACACAGCGTTTGAAATGCTGGAATCCCAATACCATCAGCGACTGGGAAATGGACTCGAAAACCTGGGTTCCACCGAACAGCGGCGAGGCGGCAAGTCGCAGCGTGTTGGATGAAAGCATCGGGTCATTGCGGACGATGTCGCAGATCTGCTCAAAGTCGACGTCGGGGTTGGCGGCAAGTCGCCGGATGTCCATGAGGGCGCGGGGTTGGGATGGGATTCCCACTTCGAGTACGATCTTTTGCGCGTTTGCGATGCGCGATGCCTCGGTTTCGGGGGGTAGAAGGGTCTTGTGCATCTGTGTCAGGCTGTTGAAAATGGGTATTCCCGACCAAGGGCGATTCTGCGGTGGGCTAGGATTGCACTCTCTGGTTCTCCTGTCGGGATTCTGCTGCGGTTCGGACCACTTCGACCGATACGGCGCACATATCGTCCTGAGCGCCTCGTCCGCCGGAGAACTCCCTGATGGAATCAAACAGCGTGTTGAGCGTGGTTTCTGCGCCGTCCGGGGCATGCTTCCGGACAAGCTCAAGCAAGCGCTTCTTGCCGAACTGTTGACCGTCTTCTCTTTCCACCTCCAGAATCCCATCGGTGTAGAGCAGAACATTGTCGCCCGGAGCCATTGGAATCGAGCGGGATGAATACCGGAAGTTTTCGATCAGGCCGAGAGCGGGCTCGGGTTCCTTTGCCACTGGTTCCAAAAGGCCCGAAACCTGTTTTTTCCGCTGTGTGAGTATCGGTTGAGGGTGTCCTGCATTGGCATATCGGAACTGTCCCTTGAGCAAATCGAAAACTCCGTAGAAGGCCGTTACAAACAACGTCATATCAAGTTGTTTGAAGACCGTATTCAGGCTTCGGTTGACCTTTCTGAGGAACACGTGAGGGTAAGGGGTGATCAGTTTCAGCTCGCCCACCAGGCCCCTCAGTACGGCGGTGATCAGCGCGGCTCTGACACCGTGTCCCATGACGTCGCATATGATGACCCCGGCCTGACTGTTGGAAATCGGGATCACCTGAAAAAAGTCTCCCGCCAGTGCTTCGGATGGATAGTAGCGGTGGAAGAAGTTGAGCGCACTTTCGCTGCTCGAGAGGTCCCAAATAAAAGGGGGATAAGACTTCGGAAGAAAGGCCATCTGGACCTTGCGCGCCATTTCCAGGTCGGTCTCGATCTGTTGGTTCTTCAGTTGGAGCTGGTGGGCCAGATTGACCAGGCGTTCCTCGGCGAGTTTCTTTTCGGTGATATCGCGTGAGACCCCGAAGGTGCCAACCACGTTCCCTTCCTTCGAAAACAGCGGCAGCTTAACAGTTGAGGACCATTCAACCGAGCGTCCCTCGCGTTCGTCGTGCTCATCCTTCATCGCCATCGGATGGCCGGTCTGGATGATCCGTTGCTCGTCCGCGTATTTTTGGATCGCGAATTTGTAGGGGAAGTAATCGAAGTCGGTCTTTCCCACGATGGCGTCGGCATCCTTCTCTCCGAAATGCTCGATGAAGGCCTTGTTGCCCATTAGAAAGCGGCTTTCGGAATCCTTGAAGTAGATCCGGTCCGGCAGGTGTTGCATCAGGTGGTCGAGGAAGATGCTCTTGTC
>JAFGAQ010000078.1 GCA_016933595.1 Opitutales bacterium
AACTACCGTGGTCACAGCGTCAAACTCGTCCAGACCAATACCGATGCCGTCAACCCGTTCCTCATTTCGACGACCCCCTGGGGTATCCTGTGGGATAACTATTCCCAAACCATCTTTTCCGATGACCCCGAATCCGGCGCTGCATTCTGGTCGGAAATGGGAGATGCCATCGACTACTACTTCGTGGCCGGAGATACCATGGACGAAGTCATAGCGGGATACCGCAAATTGACCGGAACCGCTCCCATGTATGGGCTCCATGCTTACGGATACTGGCAAAGCAAAGAGCACTATGACACCCAGGCTGAGATCATGGCCGTCGCCGAGAAGTATCGGGAGCTGGGATATCCCATCGACAACATGATTCAGGACTGGGACTACTGGAATGGTGCCGCAAACTGGAGTGGCATGTTCTTCGACAAAGACCTTTTCCCGGACCCCGAAGGGATGTGCCGCCGCCTCCACGAACTCGATTACCGCGTGATCATTTCGATCTGGCCAGCAGTTGGACCCGCGACGGAGATCTATGCCGACATGGATCGCCACGGGTTTCTTTACCAACCGGTTGGATGGGCCGGTTTCAAATACTACGACGCCTTCAATCCAGAAGCCAACAAACTCTACTGGAAATACCTGCGCGACGGCCTCTACTCCAAGGGATTGGATGGCTGGTGGATCGACTCCACCGAACCGGATGTGGTCAATGCCCTTACCAAAGAATCCACTGCCTACGAAATGAAACGGGTCGGCCGCAATCACCGGGCTTCCTGGGCACGCACACTCAATGCGTTCTCCCTCGTGATGACCGACGACATCCACCGTTTCTGGAGAGAAGAAACATCGGATCGCCGGGCTTATATTCTCACCCGCTCCACCTATGCCGGACAGCAACGCAATGCCGCCACGACATGGTCCGGTGACATTGGAGCCAGTTGGAAAATCTACCGCGATCAGATTTCGGCTGGGACCAACCACTGTATGTCGGGAATCCCCTATTGGACCTTCGACATCGGAGCCTTTGTACTCGGAGCCTACGAAGGGGTCTTCAACCGTGGCGGGAAAGATCCGGCCTATCAGGAATTCTACACACGCATGTTCCAACTTGGAGCATTCACCCCCATCTTCCGTTCACACGGGTCCGAGACGCCCCGCGAAATCTGGGAAATGGGAGAATTCACGGATGCAATCCTCAAATACGATCACCTGCGCTACCGACTGCTCCCCTACATCTATTCCCAGGCATGGCGAATCACAAACGAGCATTACACACTGATGCGCGGCTTGCCGATGGACTTCGCCCATGATCCGGTCACCCACAACATCGATGACCAGTTCATGTTCGGACCCTCGATCCTTGTTTCCCCTGTCACCGAACCAATGATCCACCGGCCTCCATCCGCGTCCGTTCTGGTATCGCGCGAGCACTTCCGCACACCCGATGGAAAAACCGGCCTCATAGCCACCTATCATCGCGACGCCAAACGGACCAAGCCCGGCCTCGAAACCATCGACCCCGAAATCAATGTCTTCTGGTATACCGGCCGCCCGGAATACGCCTCCATCGGTGAGTTTGCAATCCGATGGGAAGGCAAACTGATCCCGTCGGAAAGCGGTCCACACCAATTCCACCTCAAGAGCTTCGATGCCAAACGCATCCGGCTCGATGGAGAAGAATTGCCCATCGTCTACACCAGTGTTGAGCAGTATACTGCAATTGTTGAACTTGAAGCCGGACGTGCCTACGAATTCGAACTTGAAACCGAGAATACATCCACAGGAGCTGCCCGTATGCAGCTATTCTGGAAAACACCGGCACACTTCGCTGCGGATAAGCTTCCATTGGACTCGCCCCAAACCCGCCGGCTTTACCTCCCAAGCGGCTCCAAATGGGTCGATTTCTGGACGGGTGAAGCGTCCGAAGGCGGACAATACATCGTCCGGGAGGCACCGGTGGACCTGCTTCCGCTGCATATCCGTGCCGGAACCATCCTTCCGATGGGCCCCTTCATTCAACATACCGGGGAAAAACCGGCTGACCCGATTGAGTGGCGGATCTACACGGGGGCTGATGCCAGCTTCACCCTCTACGAAGACGAAGGCGACAACTATAACTACGAGAAAGGCGTCCACTCCACCATTCGATTGGACTGGAATGATGCATCCCGCACCCTGTCGATTGGAGCCCGCGAGGGAGAATTCCCAGGTATGCTGGAAAAGCGCACCTTCCGCATTGTTCTGGTGTCACCTGGAAAAGGAATCGGAGTGGAAACCGAAGCGGATCCCAATCTTGAAATCACCTATCAGGGAAGACCACTTGTTCTGAAACTCTGAGCCGGCCCGGCATATGGGTTGACCTCGCTCAATCCGCATCGAATTCAAGAAGATCTGCGGATTGAGTGTATTTGTGATCAACCTTGGCCGCACTGGAAGGCAACGCCACCAGACGTCGCCTGCTGAATAGACGAACCCTCACAAGACCATTGCTCATACCTCCAATGGTCTTGTCTCTCCAACTAGAGATTGCGGATAACAGCTCGTCCAATTCCCTGAATGAGGAGCTCAGTGGTCGGATACAATTCGGGATAAGATGGATTCTCTGCTTTGAGATAGGGTGTTCCCCCTCGGGGATGCACATAGCGCTTCAATGTTGTCTCCCCATCGATAAGCGCCGCAACAATATCCCCATCCCGCGGAATGCCTGGATGCACTACCACCATGTCACCACTCTGGATGCCGGCTCCGATCATACTGTCTCCCGTCACCTTCAAAGCAAAGGTCTTACCGCCTCTTCGAATGTTGGCAGTGTGAATGTCCACCAGAAGCCGACCTACTTCGCCTGAGCTTTCGACTCGATCCGGATACCCGGCTGCAATTGATCCGTATACAGGAATTGTTTCGGTTTCTATGGTTCCTGCGGGCAATCCGTCGTCATTGAGAAGGCGAAACGTCCTCGCCTGCCCAGGTATCCGGCTCACGCATCCCTTTCTTTCGAGAGCCCGGAGATGCCCCATTACGGCATTCGTACTCCGAAACCCGAAATGCTCTTGCACGTCTCGAATACTAGGCCAGTAGCCCTCACGTCCAATGAAACGCCTAAGGTATTCCAAAATCTCTGATTGTCGCGAGGTCATCTGTTTCATATCAGTTATTAGTGCTCATTTGTTCAAAGATTGCAAGTCTTGACTGATGTCGGCTCATAATTTGTGCGCGGATCATCCCGGAATGAAAATATTCCGTTCGTGAAGCTTGCTTCCCTTCCAAAGCTGACCATCATGCCCCAAATGAAAATTGCTCAGGATACAGCCGTTACCATCGACTACACACTTCGCAATGACGATGGCCAGATTCTCGATCAATCCACGGGTGGAGCGCCTCTAGTCTATTTGCACGGACACGGCAACATCATACCGGGATTGGAAGCGGCACTAGCAGGGCGCGCTATCGGGGATTCATGTTCCGTTCGGGTTGATCCTGAGCAAGCCTATGGCCTGGCTGATCCCGCCTTGATCCAGGTTGTTCCGAAGGATCGATTTCAAGGAGTGGATTCCCTTGAAGTGGGGATGCAATTCCGGGCGCAAACATCACAAGGCCCGATAACGATCACCGTCACATCCGTCGACGGCAACGAAGTCACTGTTGATGGCAACCATCCACTTGCTGGCGTTTATCTCAATTTTGATGTAATCATCAGGGAAGTGCGGGATGCCACAGCCGAAGAAATTCAGCATGGACACATCCATTCCGGCGGTTGTTGCGGAGGCCACAACGGTTGCTGCCATGACGATGATCATGAAGATGATGATGGTTGTTGTGACGGCAACGGAGGCTGTTGTAGCCGTTGAAACGGTTCAGTGGCCAATTCCAATGCGCAACTCAAATCCATAATCCGTTATGGATCGTGATAGCATGAATCCTGATTTCGATACGATCAGAATTCAGGAAAAGATAGCCTATCTGGAACAGAACGTGGCCGAGCTGAGTTCAGTTATGTACGAACAGCAGAAGCAAATGGATCGATTGTCACGGATGCTTGAGTATCTGACCGAGAAACTGGGAGCCATTCAGGAAACGGGAACAGATGCAATACCGTCAGAGAAGCCGCCCCACTATTGAGTTGATAAGTGTGGCAAAGACCATACGACCCATGCTTTGCCAGGCAAAGGAACGCTACAGATTATGACCGAATCCCGGATCCCCCCTGACGATCGTCCAACGCAGATCAACCGGAAGCCAGAAGCTTGCGTAGAACCTGATCCACAAGTGTGGGATTCGCCTTTCCTTGGGTTGCCTTCATAACGCGACCTTTGATCGCGTTGATCGACTTCTCGTTCCCCGCAAGGAATTCCTGCACCGCTTTGGGATTCTCCTCCATCGCCTGACGGCAAATGGCTTCAATCTCCCCTGAATCCGAGGATTGCCGCAAGCCTTTTGCCTCAGCGACAGCCTCAGCCGATTGACCGGTTGCAATCATCCCCGAAAGCACCTCTTTTGCCATTTGGTTGGACAGGACACCCTTGTCGACCATCGCCACCAGATCGGCCACACCGACGGCAGAAACACCCAGCGAGTCCAGCGACCGCCGTTCCCCATCCTCGACTTCACTTCCCGATGAGGCAGCGCCAAGCTCGCGCAGCAGATCGTTTGTGATGAGGTTTGCAATCGCCAAAGGATTATTGTGCTGTCGGATCGCCTCCTCGAAAAACACACTCAATTGGCGGTTTGAGCAAAGAACAGAGGTGACCGTGTAAGGTAAGGAATAGTCGGCCATGTACCGCCGTTGGCGATCGAAGGGCAACTCGGGCAAACCTTCGGCAAGCTGAGACTTCCAATCTTCACTGATCCGCACCGGCATGAGATCCGGATCCGGGAAATACCGATAGTCCTGCGCCTCCTCCTTGGTTCGCATCAGGGAAGTGACCCCCGCTTCCGCATCCCACCGGCGGGTTTGCTGCACAATTGTCGCACCGGCTTTCAGCTCGCGGATCTGGCGATCGATCTCATAACGCAAACCATTGCGGACACCCGAAATGCTGTTGAGGTTCTTGAGTTCGACCTTCGTCCCGAGTTTCGTGGTGCCAACCGGCTTCACGCTGACGTTTGCATCGCAGCGCATTTGACCCTTCTCCATGTCGCAATCCGAAATGCCCGCATTCTGCAAGGTATTCCGCAATGAGGTGAGGAACGCGAAGGCTTCCTCCGGCGAAAAAATGTCGGGCTCCGTGACGATTTCGATCAAAGGGGCCCCGGCGCGGTTGTAATCCACCAAACTGCCATCGGCCACATGAGTCAGTTTTCCCACATCTTCCTCGAGGTGAATACGGGTCAAGCTCACCCGACGGTGTTCACCCATAACATTGCGTGACGGTCCATCCAGCTCGATCTCAACCGAACCGCCCAAACACAGTGGCTGATCGTATTGTGAGATCTGGTAGTTCTTCGGCATGTCAGGATAGTAATAGTGCTTCCGGTCCCACTTGCTCACCTGGGGAATCTCACATCCCAACATCAACCCGACCTGGATCGTTTTTTCGATGGCCCGCTTATTGAGCACCGGCAGCGTTCCGGGCATCCCCATCACCACCGGATTGGTCAACTCATTCGGAGATGCACCGAAGTAGTACGGAGCATCGGTAAACATCTTGCTCTCTGTTCCGAGCTGCACGTGGACCTCCAGCCCAATCACCGCATCATATCCGTCTACGCTTGCCATCTTATGTATCCCTGAAAATTGTTCGTTCGATCGTTTCGCCTACCCCGCTTCCGCTTCCGCTCAGAGGGCCGGATGCCTCGTATGCCAATCATTGCCTTTTTCGTAGGCACGGGCTGCAGTCAGCAGCCGCACCTCCTCGAAATGCGGGGCAATCAACTGGAATCCAACAGGCAGATTCTGCGATGCAAAGCCACAAGGCACCGAGATTGCAGGCAAACCGGTCAGGTTCGGACAAATCGTGTAGATGTCGTTCAGATACATCTGGAGGGGGTCGGTGATCCGCTCGCCGCGGACGAATGCCGGGCTGGGTGTGGTCGGGGTGAGCACCAGATCCACCTCCCCGAAAGCCTTCGAAAAATCATTCCGGATCAAGGTGCGCACCAGCTGTGCCTTCAAATAGTATGCATCGTGGTATCCGCTGCTCAACACGAAGGTCCCGAGAATAATCCGGCGCTTCACTTCCTCGCCGAAACCCTCTCCACGGCTCTTGAAATAGACATCCACCGCATCCGATGCCGATTCCGACCGATGGGTGTAGCGGATCCCGTCAAACCGGGCCAGATTGGACGATGCCTCGGCTGTCGCGATCACGTAGTAGGTCGGCACGGCAAGATGGCTGTTGGGCAGGCTCACATCCTTGATTTGCCAACCAATACCCTTGTAGTAAGCGACCACCTCATCCATGGCGCGTCGCACAGCCGGATCCAGTCCATCCTCTTTGAAGTATTCGACCGGTAAGCCCAATACCATCGGACGACCGCCAGTCAGCGCCAACTCCAATTCGGCGTGAAACGGTGAAACCGGTGCAGGATAGGAGCTCGAATCCTTTGGATCCACTCCACAAAGCACTTCCATCATCCGCGCGACATCCTCCACACAGTGGCCGAACGGTCCGATCTGATCCAAACTTGAGGCGAATGCGACCAGCCCATAACGCGAAACCCTGCCATAGGTTGGCTTCAATCCATAGATCCCGCAAAATGCCGCAGGCTGCCGGATCGATCCGCCCGTGTCGCTTCCAAGTGTGATGGGGCTCATTCCGGCTGCCAGTGCAGCTGCGCTGCCACCGCTGCTGCCACCAGGCGTCCGCGTCAAATCCCATGGATTTGCCGTCGACCCGAAATACGATGTCTCGGTGGATGACCCCATGGCGAATTCATCCATGTTGAGCCGCCCCCAGACCAGCATACCGGCCGCCTTCATGCGCTCCACCACCGTCGCATCATAGGGCGATACAAAGTTCTCCAGCATGCGGCTTCCACAGGTCAGGAGCGACCCTTTCACCGCGATGTTGTTCTTGAGCGCTACCGGAATCCCGTCAAAAAAACCCAGCGCCTTATCGGCCTTTCGACGCTTATCCGACGCCTCCGCCTGAGCCATCAAATCCTCGCCATCCCATCCGAGAAATGCGTTGACCTGCGCGTTGAGATGTTCCGCCCGTTCGAGAACAGAGCGCGACAGCTCGACTGACGTAAGCTCGCCTGACGCGAGAAGCCGGGCCAGTTTGCTGGCCGGAAGGTATGCCAAAGAGTCCTGATTCATCCGATTGCTGTCGGGTTTGGGTTGGGTGAGGGTTCCATGTCCGGTATTCACTCGATCACCCTGGGAACGAGCACCTGATCCTCGCGTTGCTGCGGAGCGTTTGCGAGAGCCGGTCCGGCGCCGAAACCCGGCACCGCCACATCTTCACGGAGCACATTGTGGAGCGGATTCGCGTGTGCGGTCGGCTCCACTCCGGAAGTATCGACCGACGACAACACATGAAAATACTCAAGGATTCGGCCGAGCTGGGCACTATAGAGCTCCTGCTCATCCTTGCTCAATTCAAGACGGGCCAGTTTTGCGGTGTAGCCTATATCGATGTGTTCCATGATGGGATATCCGGGTTGCGATTGGATTTGCGACGCCAATCAACGCCGCACGCGGAAGGGCGTCCGCTTCTCGATGGTCTGCTGGATGGTCTCAAACGCCTGATTCACCCGGGCATCCGTCAAGGTTTCGTTTTGTGCGCGGAAGGTCAGACTAAAGGCCAGACTCTTCTGGTTATCTTCAAGTCCCTTCCCCTGATACACGTCGAAGAGACGGACACGCTCCACCTGGATATCCACCCCCGACACCGCCTTAGCCGCATCCGCAAGGCTGCGCTGCACCTCAGCCGCCGATGTGGCTGCATCGGCCACCAGTGCCAAATCCTTGTAGGATGGCGGAAAATGGCTGAAGGGAGCATAGCGCACCGCCTTCGGTGCCTTCTCGAGAATCTGAGGAAGAATGGCAATACTTGCCGCATACACCCGGCCGTTGATGTCCGCCCGCTGCGTGTATTTCAGATCCAGCATCCCCAACTCCACGCGACAGGGCGATTTACGCAAATCCCCACCCACAGCAAAATGGCCGTTTTGACCATACACACACCCATTCAACAGACGGTATTGGGCGTCAGGAAGGGTCACACCGGCTAGACTGAGAACGTCGGCCACCATCCCTTTGACAGTGAAAAAGTCGACACCCTGACGCGCCAACCAGCTCTTGCGATCAGACTGATCGAGAACGGCAAAGCCCAAGCCAATGCACTCAACCAATTGTCCGCCTACTTCAGCATAGACACGCCCCCACTCAAAATAGCATCCCGAGGCATCCCCATCACTCCGGTTATTGCGTAAAACCTCGACCATACCCGGGATGAGGGAGGGCCGCAAATGGGTTCCATCAGCGGATATCGGGTTTTGAAGACGCAGGGATGGATGTGGATCCTCAGCGTCTCCGGGACGTTTCAGGCTATCGGCTGACACCAAGGTGTAGTTATAGACCTCCGAAAAACCACGGCTTCGGAAGTATGCGGTGACTTCGCGCCGGAAGGTATATTCCCGCGCATGGGACCGCAACATCGCCCTGTTCTCAACCGCGCATTCCGGGATCTTGACCGTGCCATGAATCCTCAGGAATTCCTCCACCAAATCAATCGGACGCGTCAAGTCCTGACGGAACGCGGGAACTTTCGCCTGCCACCTTCCACTGCCTGTTTCCGACACCTCAAGCTCCAACGCCTCCAGACAACGCTTCACGCCGGCATCATCGGGACCGAATCCACAACGTTCCCGGATGAAATCCGGACTCACGTTGATCACGGTGGGTTCGATCGCACACGAACCTTCGTGGAACACCCGCTTGCACAAGGTTCCGCCAGCGAGTTCCAGAATCAGATCCACGGCCCGCCTCGCGGCCACATCCACCCCAGTCGGGTCGATCCCGCGTTCAAATCGGTAGGAACTGTCCGTTGAAAGAATCAGTCCGCGGGAGGTCTTGCGAATCGATGGGGCATGAAACCATGCGGCTTCGAGCACCACATCGGTCGTGGAATTATCAACCTCGGCATCCACACTGCCCATTACGCCGGCAATCACCATGGCCCGCTCCGCATCCGCTATCACACAGTGCTGCGGTTGCAAAACGCGGGCTTTCTCGTCCAAGGTGGTTATTTTCTCACCCTCGCGGGCCGCCCTCACGATGATTCTGCGACCCCGGATCTTTCCGGCGTCAAATGCGTGCAAGGGTTGCCCCATCTCATGCAAAACGAAATTGGTCACATCCACCACGTTGTTGATGGGACGTAAGCCGATCGTTTCCAGGCGCTGTTTCAGCCAATCCGGGCTTTCGGCGATTTTCACACCCCGGATGCTGTATGCCGAATAGTATTTGCAGTTTGCGGCATCCGCGATCTCGACAGCGTCCACCAACGCTTCCCCTTCCGAAACACTCAAGGATGCTTCAGCGGTCCGCATAACCGGACTTACCCGCTCAAGACCGAAAAACGCGGCCAACTCACGGGCCATACCGACATGGCTCAGGCAGTCCGGTCGATTCGGGGTCACCTCAACATCAAATACCGTATCGGCTTCCGGAAATACCTCATTCACCGGAGTGCCGATTTCCGGCCTTTGCTCCAGAATCAGCAGGCCCGAATGATCCTCGCCCATACCCAGCTCGCGTGCGCTGCACATCATGCCCTCGCTGTCGACGTCGCGAAGCTTGGTCTTTTTGATCACAAATCCACCCGGAAGCTCCGCACCCGGAAGCGCCACCGGGACACGGTCCCCCACTTTGAAATTCCTGGCCCCGCAAACGATCTGGGCAGGAGTGCCTGTCCCCACGTTCACTTTGCACAGGCTCAGGCGATCCGCATTCGGATGCTGTGCTTTCTCAAGCACCTCGCCCACCACCACATGTTGAAGCGGAACGAGCCCACGCCGTTCGATACCTTCGACCTCGAAACCAATGAGGGTCAATGCCTCCTCAATCTCTTCGGCACTCTTCCGGAGCTCCGGCAGGTAATTTTTGATCCAATCCAGTGAAATCAACATGGCAAATGCAATTCTGTATGAGACATTCTTGACGGCGTTCTTCCTTCGAGATCAGGCAAACTGATTGAGGAAACGCTGGTCGTTTTGGTAGAAATAGCGGATATCATCCACGCCGTACGCAATCATGGCGATACGCTCGATTCCCATGCCGAAGGCATACCCGGTGTAAACCTCCGGGTCGATCCCCACCGCCTCGAATACGGCCGGATCCACCATTCCGCAACCCATGATCTCGATCCACTTCTTTCCCACCTTGCCCAAATGCTCAGCCGAAAAATCCACTTCGAAACTCGGCTCGGTATACGGAAAGAAATGCGGGCGGAAACGCACCTTGGCGTCCTTCCCGAGCAACTCACGGGCAAAATGATCCAGCATCGCCTTCAGATCGGTAACCTTTACCCCCTTGTCCACGTACAACCCTTCAATCTGATGGAAGTTCGCCGAATGCGTTGCATCCGCTGTATCCCGGCGAAAAGTGCGCCCAGGGGACAGGATGCGAAGGGGCGGCTTCTCCTTGAGCATGGTCCGGATCTGCACGCTCGAAGTGTGCGTTCTGAGCAGGTAACGCTCTTCTCCATGCTTCGATACATTACTAAAACGCGTCGAATCCGGCATATAGTATGTATCCTGCAAATCCCTGGCCGGATGCTCCGGAGGCGTATTCAACGCATCAAAACAGAAAAATTCGGTTTCAACTTCCGGACCCGACGCAACCGTGAACCCTACCTTTTCAAAAATGCCGACGATACGTTCCAGAATCTGAGTCAAAGGATGAACCGTCCCCACAGGGCGATCCGGCGAAGGAAGCGTTGGATCCACTGCTGGCCCGATCAAAGCCGCAAGCTCCATTCCTTCCAGACGCTCATTCACCTCCGCAAAAACCGCTTCGAGCTGATCCTTGGCCTCATTGATCCGCTTGCCGTATTCCGGACGCTGCTCCTTGGGAATCGTTCCCAATTGCTTGCGCAGAGCCGTAAAGCTCCCCTGTGGCCCGACAAAGCTTGCCTTGAAAGCTTCAAAGCCACCACGGTTGGCGATCTCACCGGCCTGCCCACGGGCACGCTCGATTATTTCCTTCAGTTGCTCATCCATTTGCGAAAAGATTCACAAAAAAGCACGAACCCAAACCACGCAAGCCCCCATTTCGGTTCTTGGTCCCTTCTCCCGAAGCGAAAAATACCACTATTTCCGCTCGTCCGCCAATTTGAAAGGCCCTCCACAGCACCAGGGCAAAGTAACAGAAAGAACAGAGAAGGATCACTTCCGCTTGCTGAACCACCAGTTGCGCTTCTGCGCATAACCCTTGAGTGGAGCAGCGGATTCGACGGAATACACATCATCCACCACGAAATACGCCTTCTCGTCCATGCTGCGCACTGTTTTCAGCAATTTGGGCGTATCCCGGCGCCGGATGCGCATCATCAGCAGGTCAACCGGCCCGGCCATTCCTTCTCCCTGAAAACGGGTGACCCGCCAGCCTTGCTCCCTGAGTTTGGCAGCGATCTCAGTTCCACTTCGGGTGAAAACCCTGAGCATCTGGTGCCCAAGGGCAATGCGCTGTTCAACGGATACGCCCACATAGTTCCCAAGCGCAAAACCGGCCGCAAATCCGAGAATGAGAATCGGTTCATCCAGACGCGATGTCACTTTGGCAACCGCAATGACCCATATAGCCGACTCGATGAAACCAAAGACCAAAGCGGGAACTTTCAACCCGCGCATCACAAACAAAACCCGCATGGTCCCCATGGTGACATCCACAACCCGGGCGCATGCGATGAGCGCGGCAAAACCTACGATTTCCCAGTCCATGCTTCCATCGTTAAAAACATTGGCGATTGGATCAAGCATTCCCGACCCGATGTTCCCTTTTCGTCATTTCGAAACCGTTGGAGCCGCAAATGAGGGGTTGGGCGGAACCGGACTGACACTGTCAGATTTGACTGGCAAAACCCCAACCCCTCTGCATCGATTAACCCCACAAAAGGAACACCAGGGATATCGACCGCACCATGAAACGCATCCTCATCGTCAGACTCAGCGCCATCGGCGACATCATCATGACTACAGCCATTCTTCCGGCACTCCGTCGCGCTTATCCGGATGCCCATGTCGCATGGCTGACCGAGGAATTCGGAGCCAGCATGTTGGCCTCCAATCCGGACGTGAACGAATGCATCATCCTTCCCAGAAAAGCTTTGCGGCTCAATCAACTCAAACATCCGCTGAAATGGTTTCGCACATTCTCAAGCCTCCGCAAGCGCCTGCGGGATGGGAATTATGACCTCGTTATTGACGCGCAGGGACTCCTCAAAAGCGCAGTATGGGCATGGATGAGCGGATGTCCCAAGCGGATCGGACTTGAGCCTCGCGAGAACGCGGGATTGTTCTACACGGATTCGATAAATCCCGGCATCGATCCAAATGGTCGTCTTTGCCATCAATACCGCGCACTCAATGAGTTCCTCGGATGGCCCGCCGAGCCATTTTCGATGAGCATCGTTCCAGAGAAGGAAGCGCACCAAAAGGCGACGGAACGTTTGGCCCAGTGGGGCAGTGAACACAAACCGATCGTTCTCATGCCCTTCACGACGCGTCCCCAGAAGCATTGGTTTGAAGAAAAATGGGCGGAACTCGCGCAAAAACTCGCCGGTTCCTACGACCACCCCATCGCGATCCTTGGTGGACCAGGCGATGAAGCCGCCTCCCGAAGGATCGCGGAAGCAGCCGGGAACACCCGCTTGCATGTGGTGGCCGGACCGGGTTCCGACCTGCAGGAAAAAATGGGCATCCTGCAGGGTTCGATTCTCGCAATCGGAGTGGACACCGGCCTCACACACATGAGCCTGGCGCTCGGCACGCCCACTATCGCCTTGTATGGCTCCACGATTCCATATCGCGTCACCGATCCCACCCCCGGCATCGTGCTCTACCACCAAATGCCGTGCTCCCCCTGCCACCGCCACCCCACCTGCAATGGAACCTTCACCTGCATGCGTGACATCACACCGGGCGAGGTCGAAGCCGCCGCCGACCAATTGATCCGGAATCGGGCGGATACCCATCTCAAAGCTCAGTGATGCCTGATCCCCATCACACAGCCATCTACCCATACACCCATGAGAGCTGTTGTCCAAAGGGTTTCATCCGCATCCATCCGGATTGACGGCACGGATGCCGGATCGATTGCAGGCGGAGTAGTTATCCTACTGGGAGTCGATAGAAACGACACCGAAGGCGACGCTGAGTGGTTGGCACACAAGTGCACGGGGCTGCGCATATTCGAAGACGCAGATAACAAAATGAACCGATCCCTTCTCGAAACTGGGGGCGATGCACTGATCGTAAGCCAGTTTACGCTTTTTGGGAATGTGAAAAAAGGTTTTCGTCCGTCATTCAATCATTCCGCGCCACCCGACTTGGCAATCCCGCTATACGAGAGATTCGTGCATGAAATGAGGACCCGATTGCCGGGAAGCGTTCTCACAGGCAAATTTGCGGCATACATGGAGGTGGGCCTCGTGAACGACGGTCCGGTCACGATCCTGTTGGACTCGCAGGCAAAAGACTACTGATAGATTCGAAAACACCCCGCCAGCATTGAGTAGAGCAGCAGCAGTGAAACCGGCCTTCCCCGGGTTCGAGGGTTCATGACACATTGGGATTGATGCGACCGCGAAGAAACTGCATGATGGTGTCATGCAATCGAAGCGCATCCTGATCCTGAACGGGCCTAACCTCGGACGACTCGGACAAAGGGAACCCGAAGTATACGGCAAAACCAGCCTTCGCGACATTGAATCCATGCTGGAATCCGCTGCTTCCAAGCTCGGAGTATCCATCGAGTGTTTCCAATCCAACCATGAGGGAGCTTTGATTGACCGCATTGAACAAGCCGCCGATCAGGGGTTTTCCGCTTGTGTATTCAATCCCGGGGCATTCACGCACACCAGCATCGCTCTTCACGATGCCATCAAGGGAAATGGGATTCCCACGGTCGAAGTGCATATTTCCAATATCTATACACGCGAAGCCTTTCGGGAGCATTCGGTCACCGCAAAAGCATCAATCGGCGTGATATCCGGACTTGGCATCGACGGATACCGGCTCGCACTCGAGCACTTGGTCCGCACCTTGGCCTGAAAAGCGTTTTTTGCGAGGAAAAGCCGATGCCACCGCTCAGCTCAAATATAAAGGAAGCCTACGAGACAGCCCGCAAAGCCAGGGAAAACGCCCATGCTCCGTATTCAGGGTTCACAGTTGGTGTCGCGCTGAAGCTGCTCAACTCGAATGAGCTTGTCACCGGATGCAATGTGGAAAACGCCAGCTATGGACTGACCCTTTGCGCCGAACGCAATGCCTTCGCGGCGGCGATCGTAAAATACCGGATACTCGAACCCGAGTTCATGGTCATTGTATCAGAAACAACCCCACCTTCTCCACCCTGCGGAGCATGCCTCCAGTTCATGGCAGAATTCTGCCAGCCGGGCTTTGAAATCTATCTGGCCAACACGAAAGGGATACAGGAACGCCTTTTGCTCAAGGACCTTATGCCCCGCCCCTTTCAGATGAAGTTCTGGAGCGTCAAATCCTGA
>JAFGAQ010000079.1 GCA_016933595.1 Opitutales bacterium
CATTAACTGTTGACCCTTAACCCACAATCACATTCAACCATAATAACCTAAGCGCAACGCATCTCCCAGAAACGGTACAATCTCAGACCAAGGTTGGCATCGTAGAAGCGGGCGCGGAGATAATACTGGCCGAGATCGGGATCGTATCGCTCACCGCGATAGAGGTAGAAAGTATGAAGGAAGAGGGAAGAAGGTTGAAGGAGATTCGTTTCCCTGAGGGGGATGGATGCCAGAAGTGGGGATTGCAAGGGTGACTCCAAGGGAGCGTAGGCCCCTACGTGACCGCCGGAGACATCCCGTAGCAAACCCGCTTGTGGCGCCAAGGATTCCGGGGCTCTTCCACCCTCTTCCTCTCCGCCAACTGCCCCGTAATCCGGTCCCACCCCGGAAAAGTCGTCGGGGATAAGCAGACCCCAGGCACAGGTCATGTGCAGGAGTAGTATCCAGATTGGGAGGATCAACCGCATGAGGTAGGAATGCATTCATGTTACCGAATTCATCCCTCGTCTGACAAGTCCGGAATCTGGATAGACATTTCCAAATCCTTGGCACATCAGCCTTCCCTCGCAGTTTCAAATCCCCTTACAGGAGAGACCGCCTAAAGGCGGGACTCTAACAAAATGCATTGCCTTTCCCAACCGTCTTACCAAAAACCGGAACATCCCCTTCGCGGAATCAGACTTCAGGTATTGCGCAGCCAGACCGTCTCGCGATTGAGCACCTGTCGGCAGATGAGAAGGGATAGGATGGCAAGTGCTCCCATACTTCCAAAGCAGATCAGGATTTGGGATGCGGTGGCTGAACCAGCAATAATCGCCTTGGTGATGAGCGTGACATTCAGAAAGGGAATCAAGAGGGTCCGGGCACCGATTTCCAGTCCTGGCTGCAGCCCGATTGCCACGGGGACAATGACGATCAGGAGAAGCGGACTCATGAGGGATTGGGCTTCCTTGAATGAATTCGATACCATCGATAGGCAAAGCATAACTGATCCGAACACCGCACAAATCGGGATCAACAAGGCGAGGATCAGCAGGATCACTCCGGGCCGGAGAATATCCCACAGTGTGTCCATGATCATCGAGGGCATGGCATCCGGGAAAAACACCGAAACCATTTGGACGGACACAAACAGGCTGGCTACACTCAAAAGCGCCGACATCAATCCAAAACCGGAAACCACCAGGAACTTTCCAGTAAGGATGGAGAGGCGGCCAACCGGCGCACACATGAGGGTTTCCAACGAACCCCGCTCCTTTTCACCGACTCCGAGATCAACAGCAGGCTGCATGCATCCGATAAACGCAAGGAATACGAAAAAATATGGAACAATACCACCACTTACCATACCCAGAATCTCCCGCACGCTTGACAAGTCGACGGCGCCCCACTCCATGACCTTCAATTGACTCCGGGAGATACCGAGTTCGGCATAACGGGCATCCTGAAGCTCCTCCCGCAGATGGTCGAGATCATCCGAGATGCGGTCTTTGACCCATAGCTTCCGGCCACCCCTGAAGTATAGACTGATATAAGCGGTGCCCGTCTCCGACTTTCGCATGGCGTCGTAGTCGCGACTCATCAGAATCACAGCGTCCACCTCATCGCGATCAAGCTTGGCCGCGATCCCGGTTACCCCAAAGTCATCAACCACCGAAATCCCTTTACGCTGCCTCAAGTCATCGACCCATTCCTTCGCATTACCGTGGTGGACGATTCCGAGACGCAAGGTCCGCTCGCTGTCGGTTTCGCGCATCTTTGACTGAACCCCGACCATGATCAACATAAGCAGAGGAAAAAGGAGAATGGGCATAAGCACTGAAGCGAGCAGTGCCCGCCGATCCCGCAGGGTGTCGACAAGATCCTTGCAGAAAATGACCCAGATGGATCTCATGCCTTGCCCTCCGTCTCGGTTGATGAGGACAGCGCATCCAAAAAAGCCTGCTCCAAAGAACGCTCAGGCCAAATCTGCATGAATCCATCCAGTGTGCCGTTATAGCACAACTTCCCTTCATGAATGATCGCAAGATCCTGTGCGATCAACGCCACTTCGTCCATACGGTGGGTGGAAAAGACCACGGTTTTGCCTTGATCCCGACTGCGCCGGATCCAATCCATGATCGCCTTCGCACCGATCACATCGAGCCCGGAAGTCGGCTCATCAAAGAGGATCACCTGAGGATCGTGCAAAACGGTCCTGGCAATCGAAAGCTTCTGTTTCATCCCGGTCGAGTAGCGCCCCACCCGACGGTCCAGATAGGATTCAAACCCGAGTGCTTGCGCCAGTTCCGAGGTCCGGCGGGCAATGGTTTGCGCATCCATTCCGAAAAGGCTCCCGAAATAGCGCAAGGTTTCGCGCCCGCTCATGCGATCATACAAACCAGAGGAGCCCGTAAGGAAGCCGGCATGGGCGCGGGCATTGCCGGGATGGGCCACTGCATCGATCCCATCCACCCAAATCCGGCCGCTTCCCGGGGTAAGCAAGGTGGAGAGAATCCGCAAGAGCGTGGTTTTGCCCGCCCCATTAGGACCCAACAGTGCAAAAACCCGCCCCGGCTTACACTCAAAGGACACATTCCGGAGAGCATCAATAGAGATCCGCCCGCTTCTGGATGTCCGTCCGGCGCGGTGCTGCGGAGTGGATTTGACCCGAAACGATTTACAAACATTTTCGACCCGGATCATTCCGCCCCTCCTTTCAGCGGATCAGCGGAAGGACCTTCCATATC
>JAFGAQ010000080.1 GCA_016933595.1 Opitutales bacterium
CGGCATCGCCACATGGGAATGGCGCTGAAGCTTCTTCGACGGATCCCCCTGCGTGGTGGTGATTGGCAATAGTCCTGCATGCACATGACTGATCCCGTCCATATTCAATTCGAATCCGGGCACCAGTTTGTTCACGCCATCGACAATCGAAGCCAGCTCGGACGGACTCACAACCGGCGGATACGCTTCGATTGAAGACACCGTGTAGGTCGTGCCAATCATCGTCCGGCCTTTCCATGGCACCAGAAAGAAGAATCGCTTGGCAGGTTGTCCGTTTCCGGAATCAATCACGCCCTCCACTCCGGCGGCTTCGGCTCCGATCCAGGGGCGATCCGCCACGAGGTTCACCCCTTTTGCGAGCGGAACATCGTCCGGCAGAACCGTCTCCCCGAGGAGCCGCTTCGCCGGCCAGGGTCCCATTGCCAACACGACGACCTTTGCCCGAGCTTCAAATGAGGCGCCAGACAACGCATCCCGAACCGTTACACGTCTCTCGCCTGGCGCATCACCGGAGTCGATGGACGCCACTTCCGCGTAGTTGCAAATGCACGCTCCTGCGGCTGCCGCTTCGCTCAGGTAGGTCAAAACGAGCCGTTCGGTATCCAGACAAAGGTAGTCATACCAGAGCGCGGCCCCGGTTGAATTTGGATCCGCCGCTCCTTTGAGTCGCTCCAGATAGTCTTTCTTCCGGACCAATCGCCCACGAGGCAGGTGTACTGCCGGTGGAAGTCCTTTGTTCCGGTCGGCACTCACGCCGTCATTCATCCAGAGCGCGACCCCCATCGCAAGACGGCTCTTGATGCCTATCCCGTGTGTGGCAATCATACAGGGCAATGGACGTACGAGGTGGGGCGCAAAACCTGCGATTGCCCGACGCGAGCGAATGGACTGTCGCATCCGCGGAAAATCGAGGTGCTGCAGATAGCGCAGACCTCCGTGCAGGATTTTCAGGCTGTTTGCGGATGTCGCACCCGCGAAGTCCCCTTTTTCAAGCAGCGCGGTCCGCAATCCCGCTCTCGCGCTTTCCCAGGCAAGAATTGCACCATGGATGCCTCCGCCTACGACCAACACGTCGAAAGGCGTATTCCCTAAACACTCAATATCCCGCTTCATTCTCCCGGAAAATGAATTTTGTCGGACGACGGACGATCCCGTTCACTATCCTGTGGTTTTGTCACCTTGAAGGCGGGCGGGCGTCTCTCCTCCGGAAATGAGATTGACTCCGGCTTGGGGAGTGGGGGAGCATCCGGTTTGCGCCGCTCATCCTCCATTCGGTCAAGCACTTCAGCTACCCGCTCATAGACCTGAGCCACCTTATCGCGAAACGCGGGCATCGAATAACGTTCCGCAGCAAGCGCAGCTCCCGCCCGTCCGTATTGTTCCCGCATCTCCTCATTCTGAATCAACTTCGTGAGGGCAGCCGCAAATGTGGCGGGAAGCGGATCCGCCAGACAGGCGGACGCCTCATCCATGGCCTGCGTGTGGGAGCGGATGCGGGTTGCCAGCACCGGCTTTCCCGAAGCCAAGTAAGAATACACCTTCATGGGAGTGTTCTGTCCCTTGATCCTGGGGGACACCAAAATATCCGCCTGGGCAAGGTACCGGTTGAGCTGGCGAACCGGTCGTGCCCCCAAAAACAGGACCCGGTCCGCAATCTTCTTCTCCTCGGCCACCGCCGCGTAAGCCGTGACTGCCGCCGGCGCCCCTCCGATCACAAACAAGCGGAAGGTCAGTTCCGTTGGCACCCGGCTCACCGCTTCCAGCAGCAAATCCATGCCTTGATAGGTTTCAAGATTGCCCACATACAACACGATCGGGCAATTGGGCCCACACAAGCCCCTGAGGTTGTCCACCTTCTCGTCGGGCGGCCCATCCGGCAAGGCGATATCTTCCACCACAAAGGGCATCGACTCCGGAACCATCCACCTCGCTTTCGCCGCCAGATCCTCGCACACCGGCATTACGACATCCGAATACCGGAAGGCCAAGCGCTCGAATCCTTCGAGCAACCACCGGATGGTATGCAAACCATCCCACTTCTCCATGAGCTGCTCGGCCATCGACGAATCCATGTCGTAAACCAACGGTTTCCTCATAAACGCCCGCACCACCAACGCCATGAATACCGACTCCTCGTTCGCGTGGATCACATCATAGCGTGTCCATGCCAGCCGCCAAAGCAGCACCGGGAACATAAAAGCATCGCACACCAACTTCTTGAAAGAAAACCCGATCGGAATGTCCTTCACAAACGGAATACGGGGGATCCGCCGTATCCGCAGACCGGAAATCACCACATCCTCGCCTTCATGGTAGGTCAGCAGATCCACCTCGTGCCCCAATTCGCACAATGCTTCGCAAAGGAGCCGACAGGCAATCGGGGTACCCCTCTCCTGAAAAAACGGGTGCGGAGCCATCAAGAGGATTCTCATGAGCCGACGCTATGAGAACCGGCTCTTGGGTCAATC
>JAFGAQ010000081.1 GCA_016933595.1 Opitutales bacterium
GCCTGCACCGTGATCTGGAGCGTCTGCCCGGCCGGTACACTGCGGTTGCCAATCGGGGCGAGAACGGGCGGACGATTTCCCTGCACTCCTACCAGACTGACATCCGCTCCCATGTCCACCCCACCGCGTCCGGCTCCCTTGCATGGGGATCCCACCTGCAGAGCAAAATCGCTAACCAAGCTCATCGTGCCCGACGCATTCACGAAAAGCGGGTCCGAGGCAAATGAGTGAATATCCGGATGACCGCCGCCATTTACGATGGTGAGAGCCTGCCATTGAGCAAGACTGGTGCAGGTTTGACTCTCCCATACCCCGGGTTCAATTAACTGTATCGAGCGCAATACAGATGAACTGGAGACATTTCCGAACTGATTATAATCACAAATGTCGACAGAATACGGTATTGTTCCGTTTGGTCGGAAACGGAACAGGCCGATATCGTTATCACGAGGCAGTCCTTTGAATATGTTATTGTAAAACTGCTTGTTTATGCCACCAGCGAGCTCAACGCTTACACATTTTTCGTCCCCACTGTAACAGGTGTTGTTGTAGAAGGCCAGGCCGTCCGATGCTGAAGATTCCTGCGTCACGTCTGTAAATGCCAACTGGGAGTTGAACGCGAAAATATTATGGTAAACAGAGACGTTGATAGACGATTGGCTCAGGTAATTCCAGAGGTACGCGCCGATATAATTATGATGGATGTAGTTCCGACTAATGACGGAGTCATCGGTGTTGGTCTTGTAGTGGATGCCGAACGTATTGCCGAATAATTCGCAGTTCTCGACGCAGAGGCGATCGCAGTGGTAGGTTTTGATCGCAGACGTGTTCCCGTTGTTGGTGGCGTGTCTGTAGTTGTAGAACCGGCAGTTGCTAACGGTGACATTACTGACTTGGGATAGGAACAGCCCCTCATGGTTATCGGCGGTTCCAGTCCAAACACCATCGATCTGCACACGCGCCGCATTGTCAGAAGTCCCGCCATTGAAGACACAGTTGCGAATGACGATATTGCCATATCGCTTTCCCGAGTAGTTATTGTCACCGCTGGCCACGTTGACTCTGGCTTCGGCCACGCCGCCATCGCCTTGGAAGGTGAGCCCGTCGATGACGACGTTATCGACGCGATAGAATCCGAGGATCGTCGCGAAACCATTGTAGCCATGGCCGTCTATATCGATGGAGCCGCCCGATGTGCCGTCAAAAACGGGTATCTCCCCGGGATAGGCCATGATAAGGATGGGGTTGTCGGTCGTCCCTGAGTGGGCGAGGTTGTAATATCCAGTCAGCCCGTTGCCGGTTGGGCGTTGAGGTACTAGATATATCCCACCGCGGAACTGGACGGTATCTCCGGCCTGCGCGTTATCAAAGGCAGTCTGGACCGTGCAGGGAATCGCGGCATTCGCGGCGGCTGCCCAATCAGTCGAGACTGAATCTGGACTTACATAGTAGGTGCCGGCGAAAACACTGCCCGCCACAACCACCGCTCCCATCCATAATCCCGAAACCCGTGTTTTTGTAAGTCTCATCGTTCAGATATTTCTGTCTTCAATGGCAAATCCGTCGCGCATAGAATCACTGCCCTCCCGCAGCACTGTATTGCAGCGCATCCCCATCGGCATCTGTAGCCTGCACCGTGATCTGGAGCGTCTGCCCGGCCGGTACACTGCGGTTGCCAATCGGGGCGAGAACGGGCGGACGGTTGGGCATCGGGAAATCTTGCGGGCCGACGAGCGCGATGTTCGCTCCCATGTCCACCCCGCCACGTCCGGCTCCCTTGCATGGGGAGTTCGCCTGCAGAGCAAAATCAGATAGCTGTGTCATCGCGCCGGATGCATTCACGAAAAGCGGATTGGACACCAGGCTTCCTGCGCCGGGATTCCCGCCCTCCGTCAAGACTCCCGAGGCCTGCCATGAAGGCATCGTTGGATAGCTCACGGTGGACTCATCCGGCTTTTTGACCCGAATGAGGAAATTGCCTGCCAAATCTCCGAACTGGTTATGATCACAGGCATCCAGACCAAAATTGTGCTCGGGTTTTCCATCAGCGACCTCTTGAGCGTTGTTGTTGGGGCAATACCATTTCAACAACCCGATGTCATTGTCAATTTTCGGCCCGAAAATGATATTGTTATAGAATAACTGGCGCTCGCCACTGCCGAGGCCAACACTGGCGGTGTAACCGGACGTGGCGACAATCGTGTTGTTGATTGCCGAAAACCCGTCGAGATCCCCACCCCCTTGAGTGAATCCACTGATGGTGCCTCTGGTATTGTTCGAAAAGACATTATGAAGAAGCACGTTGTCGGTGTTTTCCGACACGAAATAGCCCTTGCTATGATCATTTGAATCATTCCACCATCCGGTCGTGCCCGCAAAGAAACCCACATTGTTGTCGTGGATGTAGCAGTACCGCACGGTCAGAGAATCCGTGTTACTCTTCGAATAGACTCCATGGGAGCTGTCATATACCTCACAATTCTCAATCAACATATTGTCGGAGTGATACGTCTTGATCGCACTCGTGTTCATGTTGTGGTTGGCTGACGCATAGTCAAAAACCCTGCAATTACGAATGATCAGCCCAGTGGTCTGACTAATGAAAAGGCCCTCATGATTGTCGCCAGTTCCCGTCCATACTCCATCGATCTGCACACGCGCCGCATTGTCAGAAGTCCCGCCATTGAACGTGCAGTTCTGTACGATCAAGCCCCTCACCCGCGGACGGGTTGAACCATTATCACCGCCAGTGAGGGTGATCTTTCCTTCGTTCAAACCTCCATCACACTGAAAGGTAAAACCATCGAAAGTGATGTACTCGTGGTAAGTCTTGCTTCCACTTCCGACGTAGCGGGTATTGCTCATGATCCGGGCGAAATTGCCATGCCCGTGGCCATCTTTGTCATAAGATCCGGAAGTCCCGTCAAATACCGGACGCTCATCGGGATAGGCCATGAACACGATCCTCGCATCTTCCGTTCCAGAATGATTGGGCGCATAATACCCGGAAAGCCAATCTCCGGTGGTATTTGCCGGGACCACATACACGCCCCCCCTGAACTGAACGATGTCGCCCGCCTGCGCGTTATCAAAGGCAGTCTGAACCGTGCAAGGTGTCGCAATATTCTCAGCTGCGGCCCAATCGGTCGATGCCGAATCCGGGCTAACGTAGTAGGTGCCGGCGCAGACACTGCCCGCTAGAACCACCGCGCCCATCCATAGTCCCAAAACCCGTGTTTTTGTAAGTCTCATCGTTCAGATATTCCTATTGTATTTTGTAAATGCATCGTCCTGCGCATCATCATTCTCCCGTAGCGCTGTATTGGAGCTGATCCCCGTTCGGATCGCTCGCCTGCACTGTAATCTCGAGCGACTGCCTGGCCTGAACGCTATGGTTGCCGACTGGGGCAAGAGCCGGCGGCCCGGGCATCGTCACGCTCAGTTCTTCAGATGCCCCGCTCACATTTCCAGCCGCATCGTATGCCACCAGTTGATAGGTGTAGCTCGATCCAGCCACCAACCCGGTATCCCGTAACCGCGACCCCTGACTGGTGTGATGGTAGGCTCCATTCCGGTAAACCATGTAGCCGATCACTCCGACGTTGTCCGTACTTTCAACCCAGCTAAGCTCGATGGTAGTTCGCGATGTGACCCGAAGCTGAAGTCCCGATGAACTCGTCGGAACCTGGGTTTCCAGATTGCTGGCACCAACGGTTGAACTCGCCTTGATGACAAAATTGTCAATGTAGAACTCGGTGTATTGTAGATAGCCGCCGTTAGCCCATCCCATCAAATACCCCTGATCAATGAAGTTTCCTCTTGTTGCGTAGAGGATCTGATCATTGCCAGTAGGCATATAAGGGTGCATCGTCCCTGTGAGAAACACACCATCCCGGTAGATTTCGAATACCCCGATATCCTCAGGCTCCCTTGCGAGCTCAAGGTATACGTGCATGTGCTGCCAGGAACCCTGCCCGTCCACCCACATGAGTCCTCCGCGGCCATCCAACATGTCGTGCCCCATGTTTCTTCCGTCAACCCCAAGGTAAACGGATGGCCTGGCGCCACCTTCCGTCGGCCACTGCTCACTTGAAACCCCGATATTGGCATTGGTCTTGCCGTAGGCACCCGACCACATGACAATTGCCTTCTGGTTCCTTGGGGCATGCACATAATTGGCGGGAACATAAAGGTCATAAGAAATCTCAAGCTGTCTCGCCTCGATCGGAATACGGAAACGCTGTTCACTCCATCCGTTCCCGGAGTCCGGAATGCCCGGCGTGAACTTGAAAAGCAGAACCTTGCTGTTGTGGTTTGCTTCGGCGGCCGGCTGCGCGCTCCGAACCACGTAAGCCTTGTCCTTCCAAAAAGCATCCGCTATTGCCGACTCAAAATCGTCAGAAAACGTCCACTCAGGATTCGTAATAGAGGGCTGTCCAACCGCAGTGCCCAATGAGATCATCACCCATACCCCCGCTGATAGTATGCTCCTTTTCACAAAACACCTCCCGTTGCGCTGAACTGCAGTGCATCCTCATCCGCATCGCTCGCCTCCACTGTGATCTCGAGCGACTGCCCGACCGGGACACTGCGGTTGCCGATCGGAGCGAGAGCCGGGGCATGGTTGACTGTAGAGCTTCCGACCACCACGGAAACCATGGCATAGCCATCGTGACCTGATGAGTTAAGGATGTGGACCAACACCTGATAACGCCCTGGCTCGCGAGTCGGGGGAACCGTATATGAGCCCCTCCAGATGTCGCCAACACGATTCGCCGAAATGTTCACCGGGGCCTGACTCGGGAATCCGAACGGCGCGCTGAGGTTTGCCAGTGAAAGCTCGACCATGGATACCCCATTCGGATTTGAGGGAGTGACCACAAACTCCAATTCCACACTCTGGCCCTCAGGAATCGCCGGATGGGATACCGTGAATGATGAGACCGTCAACGGATAGGTGTGGGCGACCCCCTGCGTCACAGGTGCTCCATTCACGTAATGATCCGATAATCGATTGAGATAGCATTCAAGGTTATCATAGCCGACGATTCCGGTGTATTTGACCGATAGTTCCTTTCCACTGTGATCCTGAACAAGGGGATTTAGGCCGTTGTGCAGCTCCCACCAATCCGGCATCCCGTCATCATCCGAGTCCAGTGGGGGAATCGGAGGGGTGCTCCAGTCAAACAGATGGCCATCGTTGACGGGACGAACCCCGCGATGCGTCGGATCGATTTCGTTGCGCTCAAGGCTTCCAATCAACCGGCGATCCATCGCATCCCTCGGAAAGGCTCCCACGTTGTCGATCATGTAGTCGATCAGTCCATTGCTGGAAGTATAGGACACCGGGGCGTAGGGATGGCGCTGCTCAAGACGGATCGCATCCCCAACCTCAGTATTCGGATGGTAGCGGAAGAAATCAGTGTTGCCGTAGACAATCTGGTAATCCGAATATTCGGGATAGAGGCTCATCCGATTGTCGTTCATATAGAGTGAAAAGCCCTGTCGAAGGATTGGTTTGTCAATCATGCCCTGCCGGAAATCATCCCGTGTGCGCATGTAGTTCCCAATCCAGTTAAGATGATAGTAAAGCTTATCCTGCGGATTGTAAGGAGATCCGCTGTAATGAACTCCTATCGTGGTGCCGGGATCCCAAATCAGGTTATTCGAGAGCTCAAAACTGAAGACCACATCGTTGCCACGTCCATCGTTGCACCCCATTTCCGGCAAGCGTCCATGGATGCGGTTCCACATGTTGTGATGAATGGAAATGTTGTTCAGGGGATTCTCTTGTGCATTGTAGCTCAACAGCATCCCGCCCAAGCCGTAATGGGTTCCAATCGTCTCCGACAGAATCGTGTTCTGGACCGTAACGAAATTGGAGGCCGAGAACTGGAAGCATTCATCGGATGATCTGCCGAACGAGCAATGATCCACGATGACATTGTAGGTATTGCTGAGCCGCATCGCGTCATCCGATCCGCCGGGAAGCCCCCATGTCATTTCCTCTGCCGTTGGAGTATATCCCTCGGGCCAGTTTTTGAGCTCTGTCATACGTCCATCAGGACGTGAACGCAGGTGCCGGATGATCACATTGCTCAATCCCTGATAAGTGTCGCTGGCTTGGGAGTTGGAGATGAACCCTCGGGTAATGATTCCGCCGGGCGAGGAGTGCCCGGCGAAGGTAAAATCGCCATTCATGTTATACCAACCGCCGCTTTCAATAACCCCGCTATACCGGAACAGGATGTAGCGTGCACCCTGCTGCGTAACAGCGTCACGAAACGAGCCAGCTCCAGTATTATTGCCATTGGTCACATAGACCACCCGACCTCCCCGGCCTCCCGCAGCCCCTGCTCCAAAGCCCTCAGCTCCGGGAAACGCAGGCAGATAATCAAAACCATACTGCGCCGGAGTGGTCACGATGATCTCATCGCTCTGCCCGATGAATCCACCATGGATATCATAACCTCGCACGTAATACCGATGGGTGCTCTGTGCTTCCACTGGATAATCACAGGTACTGCGAGAAATGTAGTATTTATTGTTCAGATACTTTTGTTCTATCTCCTTCCACAACACGCCATCCCTGAACACCTCAAAGCGCCCATCCACTTCCTCACTACTGGTCTCTGAAACCGACCGGGCAGTCCACAGCAGGTCAATCCGACGGTAGTCAACCGCCACACCCTGAAGCACAATACTGGATGTCGCCGCAGGAGTGGCCGTATTGACGACCGGACACGGAGCGCTTGAGTTCCCAGCGGAATCATATGCTACGACCGAATACGAGTAGGCAGTCGCCGCCATGAGCCCACTGTCATGATATTGGTTGGTCGCACTCATCCCCACCTGCGCACCATTCCGGTAGACCCGGTACCCTGCCACCTCCACATTGTCGGTCGATGCAGTCCAACTCAGGAGCACGGAGGTCACCGAAACGGCAGATCCGGTGAGATTGGATGGGGCACTTGGAGCGCTGCTATCGGGAATCTGGGCCGAAAGCATATAGGGAACCAAAGAACAGCCCCAGATGAAGGCAAACCGAAGGATTACCCTCCGCGACCTAGATATCTGAATCATGACAGAATTGAGTAAGGGTAACATTGTCGTTTGAGAAAGAAAGGTCGGGTACTAATTCTCCCGTCGCGCTGTATTGAAGGGTGTTCCCGTCTGCATCACTCCCCTGCACTGTAATCTGGAGCGGCTGGCCTGCGGGGATGCTGCGGTTGCCGACTGGGGCGAGAACCGAGGAGGCATTGGGATTCAGCTCGTCTGCCAATTGGTAGACGTGAATCACGGGAAGTCCCCCCTCCGCAAGATACTGAGAAAGGTAGATAGTCCGGTTTTCCGCATCCCAGGCCGCGCCTCCAAACCGGTGACTGCTCGAGGGTCCCGCGAAGGGTAGCTCCATTTCCCAAACAGCATAGGGAATCAACTCCCAAGGCTGAAGCGTTCCGGCCCGAACCTGCGCCAATTGCGCCGCGTCATACGCCCAAACAAAATAGGCATATGGCCAACAATGCGTTCCCTTGCTACTATCCGCCGGATCGTAAACATACACCTCGCCGCCTCCCGGAACAGGCTGAAGGTGTAAACTGGGATCATTCGTCCCCTGACCATAATGGGGCACACCCATGCCCTGGCGCCCAAATATCAAAACACTCCTGGTTCCAGCGGGAAAAACCGCACCGTGAACCTCGCTCGACATGTTGTAATAGTGGTTTTCCACACTCTGGTTGTCCCATTCACCGAGTGTAGCATGCTCCCCGGTGTAGTAGACAAGCGGCTGAACCGGGACCGGCGTCTCGATTCCGAACAGAGAAGGATCAAACGTGAATATGGATGGACCCCACGATCCACGACCCACAATGGGAAGGCCACACTGTCCGGAAATCAAGGGGCCACCAAACAGTGATTGCCACTCCACAGGAACCGCAGTTACGTACCCGGCCAGAAAGCCCGGATTCATCGAACCTAGACGGAACATTCCCTCGAAGTCGTCCGATGCCGAGAGATCGGTTCCGGTCCTGAAGTGGGAGCGTTCCGCTCCACCCCCTGCGTCGTAATACATGTACACCGAACCGATCAACTCGGAGCCATGGAGCCACAACCCACCGATGTGCACCCCACTTACCGCTGATCCATCAGGACCAATTTCGGCCCGGTGTCCGTCGGTTGGATCCTCAAGGCTCTGAATCAGGGTCGCCCTCGGGAGTTCGCTCAATGTCGATGAAAGCACTGGAGTCTCAATGCTGATCTCGGCAACTTTCTGATAGTAAACATGCCCGGTCAGGAATAGAGAATCATTCGCAGGATGATAGCACAAGGCACGCCCTCCATAAGAGAAATGCTCCTCCGACGGAATCCCGGCCTCAAGCGGAACCCGAAATGCACCCCGATACTCAAGATGCTCAGCCTGCACCAGCGGGAGCTGCCCCGGATCCAGCTGCCCATTCACTGGACATACAGACAATATAGAAGTGGACACTGCCACAGACAACCAACTCACAATCGACTTTTTCATTGTTTTAACTGCACAAGCAAAAGGATAATGGACCACCCATTACAGCGCATCTCCCGTCGCGCTGTATTCAAGGGTATTCCCATCCACATCGATCGCCTGCACCGTAAACTGAATCTCGTGGCCGGCCTGAACGCTGTGGTTTCCGACAGGAGCTAGCTCTGGAGCGGCGTTGGGTATCACTCCCGCAACAATACGGATGCGGTTTCCACCGCCACTGCGCGTGATCTGGTTCACGATCAAGTTATCAATCGTAACCAATCCATATGCGTCCGCCTGAACCGTGCCTTGCTGAATTATGAAACCGGACGCGATGTCGGTGTTGGTCCAGGAGCAGGATGAACCTGCCGAAACGAGAAAGTCGTTCGCACGCCGCGGAGTCAGGCTTACAGTACAGGATTCCCTGGGTGCCGTCTGCACCAAACCAATCGTCATCTCCCACTCAGACCCGTATGAAACGGTGTTCCGGGTATCCCAGTACAGGTAGGCGTTGATCTGGCCAGACTCGTCACCGTCCGCAGGATCTCCGTTACCAGGATTGTCATCCAGACTGCAGTTGTTGAAAGCTGGCAAGCTGTCGCACGTGCGGATATCGATCGGGTTCACGCTTTCAGACCGCACCCCGTCAATGTTGGGCGGATTGAATGCCCGCTGGTTATGCCCGCTCATACCGAAATGGAAGATGAAAGGCCGTTTCGTCTCCTGAAGTGCCCGCACAAACTTCACTGCCTGGCCCCAGCCGATTGCCGAATCATTCTTACCATTCGAAAATGTGATGAACGGGGTTTCATCCGCCACGTGATTGCGCAAGTACCAATCGTCGTCAAACCAGGAAAACGCAGGAGTAGTCCCATTCTCAAAAAGGATATTCCAACCGACTTGCCCGTAGCTGTTCTCATAGGAACTCCGGAAAGTCGGCGACTCCGCCGGAACGTGAACACCCACCCATGAATTGACCCAGGCAACGCGCTCGGGATTGCGGATCCCGTGCATAATCGAACCCGATCCGCCCATCGATACACCGCACCAGATCGCCCGTGAACGATCCACACTCCAATGATCACACACCCAATCGTAGAATGAGTTAATCCGCCGCTGGGTATAGGGTCGCACCACTCCCTGATTCCAAGCCGACTGCGATGGGGAGACTATCCCACGCAACTCATGGTATCCGGTCCACCAGTCATAGGGCTCCTGATTGCTGGAAACCAGAAGGGAGCCTGATTCGAAATTCATCCACCAGGAAAGGCCATTCAGGTTACTGCCCCATCCGTGGTAACTCACCAGAACCGGGATCGGACTCTGTGACTCATAATGCGGAGGGACGACCACGCGATAATCGATCGGCCGGTCGATGATGCTGCTGTGGGGCGGACACTCCCAACGGGTGTAATAATGATGCCTGGATATCCCCTCCGTGTAATGATGATCCTCCACCTCGAAGACCCTCTGCAGAATCGGCTCTCCCTGACCAACCGTCTCCTGAACCGACGACCGGTTCGCACTGCTCAGGCTCGTATCCTCCACTCCATCGCGGACAACGGTCACCGCATAATACCCGGTTCCAGCAGAAGGAGAATTCATTGCGAAAACCGCCACATCACGCGCGACCGGGACGCCCGGAACCCCGTTCACATCCGCTTCAACCACAAAGCGATAGGCCGTTCCGTTGGTCGCCTGACTATTCTCCAATCCATAAAGTTCCGAGTTCCATCCCCTGAGGACAGAAACCTCCTTCACCGGAGTCAATCCCGCTACCGAGTTGATCTGTGTGCTGGACCGGTAGATCCGGTACCGGATGCCATTCATCGCGGTCCGCATCGCCTTCACTTCTCCCACAGTCATCGTTTCCGGAATCTTGGACGCCAAGTCGGGCACTTCGTTCCATGTCAAAAAGGTTTGTCCGGCATGATGACGGGCCTGAAGACCGGACACCCCACCCGATGCCGCTGATGTGGTAACTGTCACCGGCGATGACAGCCCGCTTTCATTTCCCGCTGCGTCATAAGCCGAAACACGATAACTATACGGGGTGGATGGTTGTAGTCCGGAATCGGCATACGTTAGCGACGCAGTCGTTCCCACACTTGCACCGGCCCTGTATATCCGGTATCCCGTGACTCCCACGTTGTCGGTCGAAGCATTCCATGACAGACTGACTTCTGTCGTCGAGAGAACCTCACCCTCCAAACCGGCCGGAACCGATGGCGGGGTCGTGTCCGGGCCGGTCTGACCATTCCATCCCGCCAGCCTTGCCCACAAATGCCAGGCCGCATAGGCTTTGCGGTTCGCATTCAAGGGCTGCGAATGCGCCGAACCGCAGGAATACCAGTCCTCATTTTGCGTGTGAGCTTCCTGCCACTCAATCGCCCAATTCCTATCACGGCTTCCGTTTTCATCACTGTCGTAATAGCACTCATCATTGGCAATGAGCTCCATGTAGTTGACCAAGCCATCCGGATCGTAGCTCTCGATGTCGGCAAAGTCGTAAAGGATCTTCCCATTCGCCTGACAGTAGTTCCGGATCTGGTTGTTGCGCACATTGACATTTCCACCAACGCCTCCCCCGTTGAGATGCCCGGTCATATAGACGAACCTAACGTTGGGAAAATCATCCTCCAATCCATCCATGAGATCGAGATACTGCTGGATCTGAGCCTGCGTTCCATCCACCTGTCCACACCAAGACCAGATGATCACATTAACATGCGGATTGGCCGCCAAATAGGTCCGGGTCGCCGCCTCCCACGCAGTCCGGTTCGGGTTCCCCAAATCACTCGCACCCAATCCTCCGAAATTTCCGTAATAGTCGATCAGACGGAGTGCGCCGTTACTCCCGCTGCCGTTCCACGCATAAAGAGATCCCTTCCAGTTCGCAAGACCAGTCATCCCGGTGGTAATCTGGCTCCCGTGCGAAGTATGCCCATAGGCAATGCACAGGTTCTGTTTCGCCAGAAGGATATAGTTCTCGGGTATTGCGGCCAAATGGGTGCAATTGTGATCGATGATAATTGCCTGCCCCGGTAATTCAGTCCAGAGACCAAAGGAGCCGGAAACGAAAGCGAAAAGAACCAAGGCCTTGGATCGATCCCAAAGCCTCAGGACGAGGTGTAGTAAGTGCATAGGGAATCAGCGTGGATACGGGTTATTACGGTCCGCATCCCATGCCGATGGTCACGACGGCGGATCGGGAGAATCAGCGATTAGGGACACGAGGGAGAAAACATTCCGGACGATGCGGTCGCGCTCCGCTTCCACATTTGCCACAAAGGCACTTCGGCCGATCACCTTGCAGATCTCGCCATGGAAGTACCCGTGAACCAGTTGGCCAGCCCATCGCAGTTTTTCGTTCGATGAGGAAGCCGGAACCGACCCGGCAATCATGCGCACCCACATCACGCGCATCCGTTCCAAACTTGACAAAACATTCCCGGGAGCAGCACCTTTGAGGGGTTCCATCCAGAACAAGCGATACTGTCCCGGGTGATTGAGAGAATAATCCAACTGAGCATCCAAGAACGTCCTCAAGGGGTTTCCAGATACTTTTTCCGGATTCAAGGCCTCATTAACAAAGGCTTCCAGCCGGGCAAGCGACTCGTCCATCGCAGCCCACAGCAAACCATCCAGCGAATCGAAGTAATTATACGTATTCGTATGGGCACAACCGGCCCGTTCAGCGATTCTCCTCAGGTTTACGCCTTTGCACCCGCCTTTCTCGTCAATCAGTATGAGCGTTTCCCGAATCAAATGAACCGACATCGGATGGCGATCATCCGGACCATTCATCGAACTGGGATCATGTGTTTCGCGAGGCATTAGAAAAGAAACATTACCACTGGTCTTCCAGCGTTCAGTCAAACGTATTCTTGGACGTTTTTACATAAATATTACATACTCACCACGCCCATTCAAAACACTTCAATCCTGCAACCGTAAAACAACATCACCCACTCTGAAAACTTCGCCTTGGAAGCGGAAATCAGAAGGTTAAAACTCATTAATAGGCCAACATCAACTCAAGTAATTCCCGGTCCAGTTTGTGGCCGTGAAAAGCCTCATACTTCACGTCTTGTCGATTACTGTCGACCACGCCAAAGTCACCCCTCAGGTTCCACATCGCGTATCCCCAGCCAACTTCCTTCCACAAACTCAACAGGTCTTCCATCCAGGCCAGCATCACAGCATGGGGTGTCTTCGTAAAACAACCCCACTCCCCCACATGTACGGGAATGCCAGCTTCCATGAGCGGCTTCCATGGGTCAATCAACTCCCTCTTGAGGCGTTCCCGGTTCCACTGCGTCCCTTTGGCATCAATCATTGGCCAAACCGGCTCCTCGAAGGACTCGAATTCGTTTTCCGGAACCCAGGATGCCGTATAGTGACTAACCATCTTCGGGAGGTATCCGCGGGTGCTCTGCACCAAGCCCAAATCCACCAAACCCATCACCGGAGTTTGCCCAATGTCCGCCCCATCCGCTACGATCAACCGGTCAGGACTCTCCTCGCGAATCGCTCCCACCAGCGCCCGGGCAATCTCAATGTAACGGTCATGCGTCTTCATCCAGGGCGGCTCATTGAACAAGTCAAAACTCAGACTCGCCGACGGAATATCCCGATACCGGCGGGCAAAATACCGCCAATGGTAAACCGCCGCTTCAAGCGCCCGCTCCATCGAATCCCTCGGGCTGTCAAACAACAGGTGCGGCTCAAGCTCGCGCCCATTCACGCAATATCCCGGAATCCGGTGAAAATTCAGGTTCACATGAATCCCATACTCCCGCCCCCATTTGATCGCCTCGTCCACCGCATCGATCGCAGCTTCGTCAATTTCCATCCAGTTACTCCGGTCCGCCCATGTCCAGTAGGACATCGGTAGCCGGGCAAAATCAAAGCCCCACTCCGCCATCCATGCGAAATCTGACTCAATAAAACGGCGTCCCTTCTTCCCTCCGGCAAGCTCCGTTAGGTTGAATCCCCGCCAACGCGGGATAACCGGTTTCGATTTGTTCACTCTCATAGCTTCTTCCGCACATAGCGCCGGGCCATTCAAAAAAACAGCTCCGGTAGCCGCAGCCGAAACACTCAGGAATTCACGCCTATCCATTGTCAATACGAATAAAAACTTTCCACAAAAGCATCAACTGCAAAGCATCAAACGACTATCCGATCTCGCGGATTTCCTCGATAGAAAAGCTCAGCAGTTTCCGGAGGTTTTTTCTGAAAAACTCTCTCATAGCACTGCGCGCCACCCAAGGAATCCGCGGGAGAATGTGGCAAATCTCCCGCTCGATAGCATCCGGATCGTCCACCTCTTCAATGAGTTGGGCGTAAACCCGATACCCCACACACCCATCCTCCTTACCGGCAACCGACTTGAGGATTCCTGCAAGAGTGGGCCGCTTCCACACGCAGAAAGCCGCCCTAGGGTTCTTTCTCAGGTTCTCCATAGTACGGGGAAGCATCCCCTGCAGCACATGAATGGTGTGTCCGTCCACCACCCGCATAGACCCAACCGGAGCGATGTTGGGATACCCTTCCGGATCATGGGTCGCAAAACCAACCAATTCCCCCTTCAAGGGCCTAATTCCGTTGAACATCGCTTGTAGCTTCTCAAAGTGTTCGGTCTTCATGGTATTTTTTTGTGCAATTGATTCTTATTCTGTTGACTTTTCAAGCATTTTTTCAATACCATTTCCTTATTATTTTCGAGCGCTCTCATGAAAATCTCCAGCGACCAAAAAGCAATTGTCCGGCAAAATCTTCTCGAAAGCGCCATTCTGCTCTTCACAGAGAAGGGATTCGCGGGCGCAACAATGCGGGAGATATCTGCCCGGGCCGGCTACTCTCCCGGAACCATCTACAGCTACTTTCCATCGAAGGAACGCATCTATTTCGCCTACTTCGAGATGAGGCAGGAACAAACCTTCGATGAAATCGGCCAAATCGAAGGGTTCGAGGATTTCGGATTCAAAGAAAGCATCCAGACATACATGGAACTGCTGCTTGAATCATTCCTTCCGGATCGTGAGTTCGTTTCCGGAGCATTTCGGGCGATCATGGACTCACCCATGCGCAGCTTTTCGGACCTACGACCGGCAAGGGAAAAATTCAGCGATTGGGTAACAAGCTTGGTCCAACAGGAAGATGGAGATTCGGGAGCGACACCTCAAGCGCTCTTGTCCTTTTTCGCCCATCTGATCGACGACTACAAAAACCTTATAATCGTCCACTGGCTGAGAGATGACAGCGAAGGATTCCATCGCACCAGCCAACTCATCGATCTATCCCTCGATCTTTTGACCTCCATCCTGAAGTCCGGCATTCTTCCGAAAACAGCCGATATCCTCATCTTCCTCTTGAAGGGACACCTATTCGGAAACGCCGATCAGCTGTTCCGCCTGATGTCTCCAAGCCTCTCCGGAAAGCAAACCGGCAAATCTGTAAAGTCGAAATCAAATAGCCGTCCGAAACCAGACTCAACCACTCAAGCATCAGCCAAGGGGAAGCCGTCAAAAAGAACAGATCGGAAGTAGGCGATCAGACATGAGCAACAACGGAGATCACGCGATTCCGAAGGGAAGAACCCGCCGCGGGATCATTCTCGGAGCCGCAACAGCAAAGGCCGGGATCCATCGGGCCATGCACATTTCGAGGCGCCCGTTTATCACGGAATCCCAGCGTGAGGAGGCCGAGAATGACAACAACAGGGAACTTGCGGATATCCTGTTCAAAGCGCTCGCCACCCTCAGGGGAACCGCCCTGAAAGTTGCTCAGGTGCTTGCGCTCGAAGCCGAATGGTTTCCAGAGTCGGTACGGTGTGAACTCTCCAAAGCGTGCTATCAGGTTCCGCCGATCAACCGCGCCCTTAGCCTAAAAGTGATCCGAACCCACTTCGGACCCCAACACCGGAACAAACTTAAGGATCTGGACCTCACGCCTTTCGCCGCAGCAAGTCTGGGACAAGTCCATGCGGCCACCCATCCGGACGGCAGAACGCTTGCCGTGAAGATTCAATATCCCGGAATAGCCGAAGGAATTACATCCGACATTCAATGGCTCAAAACACTCCTTCGCCCAACCCCTTACTTTTCGCTGTTTGAGGATACCATTCCAATAGTCGAACGGACCATTCGGGAAGAGCTCGACTACACCCGCGAAGCTGCCAACACCAAGACATTTCTTGAGACGCTCCCCCCCGATCGCTTCACCATACCTGCGGTCATTCCTGGGCTTTCCTGCCAGCGCATTCTCACAACAACCCGCATTCCAGGTCTACACCTCCGAGAGTGGCTCGATACTCAACCGTCTAAAGAACAACGTAACCACTTTGGCCAGGCCCTGGCCGACGCATTCGCTTTTAGCCTGAATAAGCTTTCTTGTCTCCACGCCGACCCAAATCCGGGAAACTACCTCTTTATCAACGACGGGCGCCTCGGCATCCTTGATTTCGGCTGCGTGTGCCAACTCACTTCCGAAACACGCGAAGCCCTGCTCGACTTGATCTCGCCGGATCGCGTCCCGGTGAACGCCCTGGCATCTCGGGCCGCAGAAACCTTCGGGTTTCATTTCCGCGAAAAGGTGCCGGCGGACACAAGACGCTCCATTATGGAAGACTGGATCACCTGTGTACGCCGTCCTTTCGACCGCAGCGGATTCGACTTCTCCCAATCGGATGACTACCTCACGACAGCCGGGAAAACCGACCAGCGCCTGATGCAATCCCTCAATCGCTATCAGAGCCGCTTTGTTTATGCGGGGCGAACCATCCACGGACTCATCCGTATGCTAGCGGCAATCCAGGCCAAGGGAAGGTTCCAACTCGAAATCTGAATCACGCAATGACAACAACACAAGACCACCGAACGCCCTCCCATTAGCAGGGAAAAGCAGACATCCGGACGGCCATTCTTATCTGGCCTGACACATCATCACTCCACCTTCCCTGTCTCTGTATAGAGGTGCACATCGCGCTGCGGAAACGGGATACTCACGCCCTCGGCATCAAAGGACTGCTTTACCTTTTCATTGAGTTCAAATAGCACGTCCCAGTAGTGCTCGCCCTTCACCCAAGGCCTACAGACGATATTGACACTGCTCTCTCCGAGTTCTCCCACCGCAACCGTCGGGGCCGGATCTTTCAGGATCCGGTCATCCGCTTCCAACAAACGGTTGATAATTCCCTTGGCCAGGTTGATGTCGTCCTGATACCCGATCCCGAACACCATATCCACCCGGCGCGTGGGCTTGAGAGAGTTGTTCGTGATTGTTCCCCCAAGCACACTCGAGTTCGGAACAAAGACCGTCTTGTTGTCAGGAGTTCTCAGTGTGGTGAGAAGCAAACCGATTTCTTCAACAAATCCGGACGCTCCGCCAACCGTCACATAGTCACTGACCCTAAAAGGATGAAATATCAGCAATAGAATGCCCGACGCGAAATTCGAAAGTGATCCCTGCAGCGCAAGACCGATTGCAAGACCGGCAGCACCCAGCACCGCCACAAAAGAGGTAGCCGGGATGCCCATCTTCGTGACTGCGGCAATCATCGCAGCTACGACGATCGCGTAATAAATGATATTGCGTAGGAATCCACAGATGAGCGGATCCATCTTTCGCTTCTGCATGGCGTAAACCACCGTCCGGCTCACGATCCTGGACAACCAGAAGCCAAGAATCAGGATGATAACACCAAACACGATATCCAAACCCCGATCCACAAAGAGCTGGATTAATGGCCCAAAATCAAAACCCATCAAAGAGTCTCCGGTTTTTTCTGCTTTTGTCTCCATGAAGGCTTAAGCCTATGGTTTAAGAAACAAAGGTCAACCCCACAGACCCATGCACGGAAACTGAGGGTGATTATAGCCACTGGAAAAATGGGATAATTCTCCTTGAAGCCGGATCAGGAACGATGTTCACCCAAAGAGATTAACCTTGAGATCACGGATCACCCGTAGTTCACCCCAGTCTGCACCTTTCATTGAAGCAAACCGGGCCTTCCGGCTCTCCGGAAAACAATCCCGGCGTTGCTCATAGATCTCCTTCAGGAAGAGCTTCGAACCGATCGCCATCCCATCGCTGAAGTAGCGCACCCTGCGCCGCAGCAACTCCGACATCTCCACCTTACCGCCGGTGCGGATCACCTCACTGAGCTTCTCTTCGGAGATCACACCTCGGTCTTTGTCCAACTCACCCTTGGGTTTTGCACCCTTTCCAAACAGGCACAGACGATACCCGGCTATGGCTTCATCAAAGCCGCGGCCACCGTAAATCAGCCGATATCCTTCCATCGCGGATGCC
>JAFGAQ010000082.1 GCA_016933595.1 Opitutales bacterium
CACTTTCCGCGTCAATTGCATTGTGTTCCTGCATGAATACCATCCTCCCACGGTGACTGGATGTCAAACCTCCACTCGAAGATGGATCGACTGCCCCACAAGCCCGATTGTCGAACAGTCCACACAAAACACCCCCTCCGAAAATCGTAACCTTCGGGATTCCAGCGATCGTCATCGACCTTTCCCATAGCAGCAGGGTCAAACAGTGAATCAAACGCCCTTCAGATTCGTGGATCGATAGCCTCGCATTTCGGTTCCATCCGTTCCGTTCCATCCAGTGCTGGAATTCCATGAGACTCGAGATACTCCACAACCTCAACCGTCTTCAAAGCAAGCTGCGCAGATGCTGTCGCCAGATTTTCCAAGAACGCCTCCTGAACAGGCTTGTCCGTATCAACAAGATCCGTAATCGCCTTGATCGCGAAAAACGGCACATGATGCTGCTCCGCAACCCATGCTATCGCAGCAGCTTCCATGTCTTTTGCCCGCCCTTCATAGCCCTTCATGATTTCCAGATCCTCCGTAATCGAAGACAATGAGTTTCCCGTCGAAACCGATCCGGTTTTAACCCCTAGTGCCTTTGCAATCGGTCGCACATCTGGACATGGATAGGATCCGAGTCCAAACTCTTGAAAACCGGGAATGGGAATTCGCCGATCGTGAAAATAGACCTTTGGATAACTCAGGTATACGTCGCCGATAGACGAGCCCGCAGATTGAAAACCTCCTGCTGTTCCAGCATTCAGAAGGATGCTGGGATGCAGTCTTTCAATACAAAGAAACGCCGCTATTGTCGCCGGCTGAGAAGCCACATTGTCAACCCCGAACCGGGGACAAACACCGTTAATCACCAGATGTATATGCGGCCGTTTTACACTGGAATAGTGTTCAATCGGATAGCATGGGTGCAAGCGCCCGCCTAACTCCATTCCCAACGCCTCAACAATCGGCATGGCTTCGGGTTTCATTGCCACAAGAATAACGATCGTGTTGTCGATCAATCCAAGTGCGAGTTCTGTTTCACGTAGATGCATGTTCAGTTTATCACGCAGATATCCAAGTCCGTTGGGAAATGCAAACCAATCACTGAACCCCGTCCCGGGATCGATCAGATGGCCCGGTCTCCCTTTTTGAAACAAGCCGCACGGTAATCATACCATATACACGGGTGCGTCTGACGACCCAGCAAGGCTCTCCAGCTTGAATGGCGCATCTTGCCTCTGAGATTGCGCAGGTGAGCATTTCGGATGATCTCGCGCTCCTTCCCATACCCATCACCAAACAAGGTCGACATGTTGTGGTCGTGCTTCCGGAATCCGCCCAGAAATGCCCGCACACTGACCAAATCCGTTTTCGCCATGAACCGGCACCACAGATCATAATCTGCCGCGTATTGATACCGTGTATCCAAGCATCCCCCGGCCCTATCCCAAAGAGACTTCCGCCAGAAAGTGGATTCCTGCTGGGGGTTCCCGTTCTTCAAATCCAACACAGCCCGGGCATTCCACCATGAGCGGAGCCGCGATTCGAAAAAACGCCCAGTCACATCGATATTGGTTGGAATACCGGTAATCCATTCAACATCTGGAAACGATGCAAACACCTCTCCCACTGTGAACAACGCCTTGCGGTGCAAAAGGTCATCCGCATTCAGCCAACCCAATACCTCACCTGTCGCCACAGAAAACCCCTTGTTGAGCGACTCATAGAAGCCTTTGCCTCCAGACTCATAGAAAACACGGGTGATGCGGCCTGAATAAGCGCGGATGATTTCCGGACTCCGGTCTTTGCTGCCACCATCCAATACGATATATTCCAGATCCGGATAGCCCTGATCGAGAACCGATCGCAGGGTGTCATCAAGATAGGCTTCCGCATTCAGACATGCGGTGACAAGACTGATCCGGGGCAAGCGCATTGAGGAGGAATTCACGAATCGGAAAGGAAGAACCCAGCCATTCCACAGTCAGACAATTGAGTCAAGCCCGCTGTCATTCGAAATGGCCGGCAAACCTAGAATCCAATGCTGACCCCGCCGTCAACCGGAAGCACAACACCCGTTATAAACCGCGCGGCCTGAGAACTCAGGAACACAGCAGCCCACCCGATGTCCTCGGCTTGTCCGAGTCTCGCCATCGGGGTCCTGCCTAGGATCTTATCCCTCCGAACCGGATCTCCTGCCAACGCTTTGCTCGACATTTCCGTCTCAATCCACCCCGGGGCAATGGCATTCACACGCACTCCATGAGGGGATAGCTCGGTGGCCAGGGTCCGCACCATTCCCAACTGTGCGCTCTTGGCCGCACTGTAGGCCACAACCTGTGGAATGCCGAAAAGCGAGGCCATCGACGCAGTGAAAAGGATACTCCCTCCGCGTCGTTTGATCATGCCTGGAATGACCGCACGGGTCAGTGCATGCGCACCCAACACATGGGTCTCGAGAACGCGCTGAAACTCCTCAACAGAGGTATCCTGCGCCGGCTTCTTCACATGGATGCCTGCATTGTTGAGCAGACAACTGACCGGACCAACATCCTGTTCCACCTTTTCAACCAATGCCGCAGCCCCTTCAAACTTCGTAATGTCATGCACCTGATAGGAAGCCCCCTCGCCCAGTCCCCCGCAAGCATCCATCAATTCCGGCTCCCTGCGGCCCACCAACACCACCCGGGCTCCCGCTGCATGCAGACATCGGGCCATTGCAAGACCAATACCACTGCCACCGCCAGTTATCAACGCAACCTCACCATGGAGGTCGAATACTTTGTCAAACTGCATCATTTCCCTGATTCAGAAGGGATTTTTTTCAACATGCAACAATTGGTTATGACCGATTCCCATCCCGACCGGAAGGACACAACCCGGGTATATCCGATCTCAAATGATCTCAAATACGGCGCTCATGCGCACCATCTATCCGCTTGTGCAACCATCCCCTCAGCTCAAGCTTCATCAGGACCACCCCCAGCATCGAAGCCGGCATCCCGAGCTGTTCCACGAGGGCGTCCATTTGCCAGGCAGGTTCCTTGACGAAACACTCCCATACCGCAGCCTCCTCCGCAGGCAGGTTATCCGGACCGGGCTTGCTCCGGGAGTCGAGGTTCATCTCCGTTTGGGTGGCGCGGATTGGCATGTTCATATCCTCCAGGATCTCTTCCACCGAACTCACCAGAATCGCACCGTCCCGGATCAACTGGTGGCATCCCCTGCTGCTTTCTTCATCAATTCGCCCTGGGATAGCATACACCTGCCGTCCCTGCTCCGAGGCAAACCGCGCCGTAATCATGCTGCCGCCTTGCACATCGCTTTCCACAACCAGCACCGCATCCACCATACCCGATACAATCCGGTTGCGCATCGGAAAAGTCTGACGATCCGCTTTACGTCCGAAACGGAATTCGGACATTACCGAGCCTGTCTCCGCGATGCGCCGGTACAGATCCAGATTCTCCGGCGGGAAAATGATATCCAAGCCATTTCCCATCACGGCGACCGTTTTGCCTCCGACATCCAGGGCACCCTCATGCGCAGCGGTATCGATCCCGCGGGCCAACCCGCTCACGATCCACCATCCATTCGAAGCCAGCCTCCGGGCAAAACTTCTCGCGACCTTCTGCCCATAGAACGTGGGACGTCGGGTGCCCACGATCGCAATCGCCGGGGTATTATCCGATGGGGTCTCCTTCCCCCGGCAATACAAACCCACCGGGGCATCATAAATATGAGGCAACCGTTTCGGATACTGATCATGCCCTTTCCATATGAAAACCGCCCCATTCCGCTGCAGGGTGTCCAGCTCTCGTTCAAGATCAAAGTTGCACCGCCACGAGCGCAGAGACGCCAGCATTGCGGGCCCGAATCCCTTCACTGCAAGCAGTGCCCGATCACTCGCGGCAAAAATCGCGTTCGGATCGTCACCCAGGTCGTCGCACAAGCGACGCAAAGTCACCGGTCCGATCTCAGGCAGAGCATTCAGGACCATCCATCCATGCCAGGCGCATTCAAATCTGTCCATAGTCCGGATCGATCCGGTTAAGGTAATCCAGCAACGAAGTCGTCCGCACAAAGCACTCACCCTGACGCGAAGCCAACGCATCCGCTGCGATTCCATGCAACACCAAAGCACGGCTTACCGCCCGAACCATTCCTCTCGAACCAAGGGATGCCACCGCACCTCCCACCAGACCGGCCAAAATATCCCCGCTCCCGCCGCGGGCCAACACAGGCCCTCCATGCGCGCTGATCCATCCTTTTCCCTCCGCCGACACGATCGACAACGGCCCCTTGAGCAACCCAACCACACCGGTCGTATCACAATAGGACCGGAACGCTTCAAATGCGTCACCTTCTACGGAAGAGAGCCCTGACACACGCTCGAACTCGCCACGGTGCGGGGTAATCACGACCTGCCCCGGCCGATCCTTCCCCAATCTCCTGACCCGGTCCGGCATCAAGGCATCCGCATCCATCACAACCGGCACCTTCATAAGATCCACCGCCTCATCCATCAAAGCCTGGGTTTCGGTCCCGCGTCCCATTCCGGGTCCAACCAGAAACGCATCAATACGACCCTCCAGTTCTCGCAGAACCGACAAACCTTCCAAGGCAAGCCCGCCTTCCTCCGTCTCCGCCCATGGTATCCACATGGCTTCGGGAACTTGAGCCGCCAACGCCGCATACAAACTCTGCGGGGCCACCACACTTACCAATCCCACCCCCGATTGGATCGCAGCTCGCACCGCCATCAGCAGAGCACCCGGCATCCTTACCGAACCTCCCATGATCAGAAGGTGCCCATAGCTG
>JAFGAQ010000008.1 GCA_016933595.1 Opitutales bacterium
AAAGAAGGGATTCCCATCCGCAACCTCAATGTCATACTCGAAACAATCGCGGATTTCGCACCTTTCACCAAAAACCCGGATGAACTCTCCGAACAAGTCAGACGCCGTCTCGGAGTCTACTTCATCTCGCAGTATGAAACCGAGCAGGGGGTGGTGCATGCCTTGACCCTCGAGCCTCGCCTGGACCAATTGCTGGCGACCCACGTCAAACGCACCCAAACCGATATCGGACTCATGCTCGATCCGGGTTTGACCCAACACCTGCTAAGGCAGTTGGATATGCGCGTCCAGGCGATGAATGAGCAAGGGCTTCAGAGCATTCTTATCACCAGCAGCGAAGTCAGGTTGCCGTTCAAACGCTTCTTTGAACCTTCCTTCCCGAACCTCATTGTGTTGTCCTATCAGGAATTCTCGTCCAAAACTCAAATCCAGACCTTTGGTATCATCACCATGCCCAACGAAATGAACCCGATCCCGCAGGAAATACCGGAAAGGACTTATGCCCAAGCAACCTGATGATAATCGGAAGCCGACTCCGGCAATCGAGCAAACCTCCTCCACTTCGGCCACGGAAACACGCACGTTCCGGCTGGTCGTGGACTCCGCCGCGGAAGCAGTCTCACTGATCCAACAGAAACTCGGAAAACGCGCCACCGTTCAGTCGGTAAAACAACATCAGCCCAAAGGAGTATCCAAACTGTGGACTTCGAACAAACTGGAGATCATCGTCAGCGTGCCTCCGGAAAATGCCGCGCCCCAACCGTTTCAAATTCCCGACGACAAACCGGAAAACGCGGATACTAAAGAAAAGGGCGCCTCATCTTCGCGGCAGCCGGCAGCCAAGCAGATCTCGGCTGAGGAAGCACTGCCCGAAATCGACTCCCCGGAAAATGCCAACCCTCCGGCTCCCCCTACGCCATCCGCCAAGCAACTTTCCGCCTACACCCACCCCCCCTCTCCGTCGCGCAAACCATCGCTTGAACTCCCTCGCATTGAAGCGCTGCTGCGCCATTCAGGCTTCCCAGGCTCACTCATTGACCGCTTTGCCCAACTCCCGCAATGGGACAACCTCAACCAGCGCCCCCTTGAACACGCGCTTGCCGAAGTGATTTCGCTGCTCAGGGATGAATACCTCAAAGTGCAGAACCGGCCTCTCTCGGATTGCGTGGCGTTCATCGGAACCCCGGGAGTCGGCAAATCCACCGTCTTGCGGAAGCATGTTGCCAATCAGGTATTTGTTCACGGCCGCAAGGTTCAGATTCTCAAACTCGATGACGAAGAACCCAACCCCGATGACATGCTCACCGTGTTCTGCGACATCATCGGAATCCCATTGGTAAGGGACCCATCCGACCTGAACCTCGGAACCGACACCCAATTGTTCGTGGATCTTCCCGGGCTGCATAACAACGAAGGGGAACGACTCTTCAGCTTCCGCAAAACCCTCAACGAACTCAATATCGATTCCCGCGTCCTAGTCATGAATGCCATGTACGATGAGTATAGCCTCGGTTCCGCATTCGAACTCGGCAAAAAAATGCGAACGACCCATCAAACCTTCACCCACCTTGACGAGCTTCCGAAATGGGAAAAACTCTGGAAATTTGTTCTCACTGGAAGCCATCCGCTCGTTTTCATGAGCATGGGCGATGAATCCGCCCCCTATCCCAACGAGGATTTCCTGCCGCTTCTCATCAACAAAACGTTTCCTAGAGCCCTCGTACAACCATGAGTTCCACATCCAACTGGGTCAAAACCGGCGGTCTGTTCGCCTTCAGCCTGATCTTTATTTTTGTTCTGCTCAAGGATCGAGACATCGTTACTGCCTTGACGGATGCTTCGATCGCGTGTGTGATTGTCGCCTTGGCACTCAAAATACTCGACAAGTATATTTCCAACCTTCAGGCCGAAGCCATCAGGCGTCGCATCGCAGAACAGAAAAAATCGGAGAACAATAAGGAGAGTGGAAATGACAAGCGGGGAATTCTGGGTAGCCTCATTGACAAGTCTCAGTAAGCCCTTTCCTTCCGCCGTCCGACACCATGTCCGCCGATCCGCACCTTAGCAACCGCCAAAAGACCGCAGTTACAAGCTACGCAACCGTTGCAAAAAACAAGGAAAGCGTCGAGGACATCGTCAACCGTCACCTTCCACTGGTAAAATCCATCGTCGGGAAGATCAAAATGCGGCTTCCGGATCACATCGAATTCAACGACTTGTATAGTGTGGGCGTGGCCGGACTCATCGCTGCCGTTCAAAAATATGATCCGCAGCGCAACCAATCCTTTTCCAGCTTTGCGTTCATTCGCATCCGGGGGGCGATTCTGGATGAACTCAGAAGGCTCGATTGGATGCCCAGGGGCAACCGCGCTCAGGCTAAAATGCTCCAGGATACCATCCTGACGCTGGAGACCCGTCTCAAACGCCCGGTTGAGGAACACGAAATCCGCAAGGAGCTGGGAATGAACCATGAAGAATACGCCAAGCTCCTCAAAAAGGTCAGACCGATCTCCGTTGTGTCACTGGATCAGGCTGCGGATGCAAACAGTGAGGATGGCGCCCCCCTGAAAGATGCGATTGCCGACACCGGACAGGCTGCCGTCCAGGACAAGGTCGAAACCAAGGAGATGATCGGCCTTCTCAAAAAACGCATCGCCACCCTCCCAGACGCGGCCCGCAAAGTACTCGCGATGTATTACTTCGAAGGAATGCGGCTCTCCGAAATCGCTGCGGTATTTAACCTGACCGAGTCAAGAATCTGTCAAATTCATGCGCAGGCTATCGCGAGTCTGCGTGCTTACGTCGAAAAAGTAAGCCAGTAAGCTTCCACCATGTTAGTCATCATCGGATCGATCATTGTTCTGGCTGCTACCCTCGGGGGATTCATGATCGCGGGAGGGCAACCCATGGTTCTCGTCCACGTATCCGAAATCACTGTAGTCGTGGGAATCACGTTGGGGCTGGTGGTAACCGCGAGCCCGAAGGAAGTACTGGTTGCAACCATCAAGGATGTGCTTGCCGCACTAAAAGGAAGCGGTCCTCAACGATCCGATTTCATCGACCTGCTCAAGATGCTTTTCGAGCTTTTCACTCTGGGACGGCGCAACGGGCTGATTGCGCTGGATGACCATGTGGAAACCCCGTCCGAAAGCCCGATCATGTCGAAATACCCTTCCTTCGTGAACAACGGGGATCGGGTCGAATTCCTGGTTAACAACCTGCGACCGCTCATCGATGGCAAGATCAAGCCAGACCAAATCGGAGCACTCATGCACGCCGAAATCCACAATAAGGAGCATGAAAGCCATGGACCAATTCAACTGATCCATCTGGCGGCCGACTCCCTCCCGGGCATCGGGATCTGCGCGGCGGTTCTTGGGATCATCATCACGATGGGTGTCATCGATCAAGGCGCCGGGGCCGTTGGGCACAAAGTGGCAGCTGCACTCACGGGAACCTTCATGGGGGTATGGTTGTCCTACGGGTTTCTGAACCCGCTTTCGGAACGCCTGCACTTTCAAGCCCAGAAAGAACTGGTCTATTACAAAGTCTTATCGGAGGCACTCAGCGGTTTCGCCAAGGGACTCGCACCCGCGATGGCGATAGAAGTCGCACGCCGTGCGCTTCCCAAAGACGCCCGACCGGGTGCATCCGAACTGGAAGCCATTCTCAAGGAAACCAAATAACCCGAATGCATAGTCCTGCAAAAGCGAGAGATCCCATGCCGGGAAAGCAGGAAGCCGTGGTGCAGATTCACCACGGAGGGGCATGGAAAGTCGCAGCCGCCGACTTTTTCACGGCGATGATGGCGTTGTTCATGGTGATGTGGATCCTCGCGCAGGATGACGAAGTCCTGGAAGACATCGCCCACTATTTCAACAACCCCTACACCGCTTTCGAAGGCGCCCAAACCCGACGGGATCCAATCGACATCGGTGCCAGCATCGGAATGGTGGGAATCAGCTCCGACCCCCAATACGAGCAGAACAAGACCTTCATCGAGCAAATGGCCCAGGAATTTATCAAGCATCTGGGTATCGATCCGACCGACGAAGATGCTGTGCTCGCCATCCAGACGACCAACGATGGCATGATCCTCCGCATCTTCGACCGCACGAATCAACCGATTTTCGAAGCCCACTCGGCGAAGTTCACCGAATGGGGCGATCTCCTTCTGCGCAACATCGCCTGGCTGATCGACCGCTACGATCTGAAAGTCAGAATCGAAGCGCACACCCAGTCCGGGTTCCAATCCGACAACCCGGACTACACCGCATGGGAATTGACCGCCGATCAGGCAAATGCGGTGCGCCGCTCGCTGGTGTACCATGCGCTCGACCCCGAAAAGCTTGCACGGGTCACCGCATTCGGTGATGCGCTGCCGCTCGAAGGACAAAGCCCCGATTCGGAATCCAACCAACGCATTGAAATAAGCCTCGAACCCCGCTAAGGAACGGTTTTCATGGACAACTACCTCAAAGGTCGCCAATCCCACAACCCATCTCAGTCGGACAAACTGGAGAAGCTGAAAGCCATCAAAAAAACGGTATCCGCGCTCCCCGCTAAGGACATTAAACATGTGGAAGTGGTCTCGGGTCCCGGGCAACCCCAGGTGGAATGCGTGACACAAGACGGTAAAGTCACCCGCATCCTGATCACTTGCCGCTGTGGCGAGCAGATCGAACTCATCTGCCATTACGGAGCCTGACCCGCTACTTTCTTTTTTGATGAACCGCCTTTGAAGCGGTGGAGAAAAGAGTTGAATTCCTCTAAGACAAAAGGTTTAAATCCTTTTGCTGTTTTGCTTTTGAACATCAGCACCCCAATCTGATCTAATCGTTAAGTTGGCTATTCTATCTCACAGCGAAACCTGAATGAAAATCCGAATCCTTACTCTTTGTTCCGCCCTGGTTGCCTCTTCGGTGTGCAGTGGTCAAACCTACAACTCCGCTGCGGAAACTCTTTTTCCCGAGCTGAAAAATATCTACCTGCAGGCCGAACAGAACTCGTATCAGTTCTACAACAACGACAACAACCTGCTCAACGCACAGATCAACAAGAAGCTTTCGAGGACGAAT
>JAFGAQ010000083.1 GCA_016933595.1 Opitutales bacterium
ACCAGCCGATGGAGCCAGCTGCGTCCCTTTTTGATGCCCCAGATCCCGTTGAAGGTGTTTTCCACGCTGATGATGAGCTGGATGCCGATTACGATCAGCATAATCGATCCCAGAATCCCAACAGTGCCGGATTTGGCACTGTCCACGATTTGGTTGATCAGGTCGAGCAATCGCGGGTTGATGTCCTTGGGTAGGGCCATCGGGCCCGTAGGGGGTTGCTCGTCGGAGGACTGTGTTTCGGTGGGGATCGTTGGAATGGTCTCTCCGCTCGGTTTGTCCGGAGCGATTTGCGTGGTGTCGGATGCTTCTTCGAGGCGCGAATACTCGAGTGTTGGTGGAGCAATAAAATAAACCAGTTTTACAAGCGCATCCCGAATCGTTGAGTCGTCCTCCTGCGAGCTCACCATGAAGCTCGAGATCATGATGCCGATCGCGAGGAGAGGCCCCATTCCAATCAGTGAATAGTAACTCAACCCGGCGGCGTGACCGAAGACATTGTTTTCCTGTAATCCACGGTAGGTTATCGTGAAGATGCGCAGAACCGAAAACAGCCTGCCTCTGAGGCTTTTTTCCCCGATCACCGACGATTGCCAAATCTCATGCCCAATGATCAGCGGGAGACGTTGAATCAACTGCCGGGTCTTTTTGAGACGATTGTTCTTCACAGTAGGTGCAATTGCGCGACCAGACTCAAATGAAATATCGGGTCATGCGCAGATGTGGCGGGAATCTAGAGCTGCACAACCCCAGGCGTTGTAAGGATACCAGCGAAGGAAAACCATGCTACAATGATTGCACAAATCACTCCGAATACAACCGATAGCGTCATGGAAGTGCTTCTTTTCGCGACCGTTACCAAAAACATGCACAAACAAACAATGGCGGCCATGGCCGCAAGCAACGGACTGCTCCATGCCCAAAACGTAAAACCGAAGAATCCCAAGCCCAATCCGGCACGAATCCGAATGAGCGGAAACGTTTCGGATACCGCGAGAAAGGCAAATACCGCACAGAAGATATCGAAAAGAGAGAAGATCAGGAAAGGGCGGGTGAAGATTGCCCATAGAGGGGCATTTTCAAAAAGGGCCTGCAGTCCTCCGACTTCAGTATATCCAAGGGCTATGCCGTTGATGGCCATCATGAAGCCGAGCCCGGGAAGCGCGATATTTGCCGCTCTCTCCATCGACTCCAACGCCTCGTATTTGTGCTTGGTATCGGCTGTTTTGCCTTCAGCAGCAGCGAGAATCGATTCGACGTTAACTCCGGTGTCAGGATCCGGATCTTCCTCTTTTTTTCCTAGCCCGAATAATCCGCGCTTTTCTGTGTCCCGCTTGAGTTGAATCCGCTTCTGTTCGGGAAACACTTGTGGGAGAATGTCCTTATAAGATGAGAGGGGTTTCCACTTTTCCTTGGTCTCATCATACAAGAGCGTCTCTTGCGTTACCGTTCCGGTCTCGGCAAGGGATGCCAGTTGCTCAATCGTCAAGGGACCGCGGGCATGATCGGTGTCGGGTTGCTTGATGTAATACTCTGACATGATGAGGCTTTCAGATATTGGAGGTAATCAAGACCAATAAAGCTTGGTCCTTAACATTTCGAAATAAGAGTAATTGAAGTCATGCACGAGGGAAAGCTTTTTGTGTGCCCTCGTGATGTGAATGGGGAAGATGGCTTCGTGTTCGATATAGGTTCCGTCCACCGTTACCTCGGGTTTGCGGGTGGCATGGGGGCATTCGATCTCAACCCGGATGTGGGTCTGGTCAGGCAGAATCATGCTGCGGTTGCTCAGTGTGTGGGGGCAGATCGGTGTGATGCTGATCGCCTGTGTCCCCGGATGGATGATAGGCCCTCCTGCGGACAGATTGTAGGCTGTCGATCCGGTTGGCGTGGCAACAATCAGACCATCGGCTGAGTAATCGTTGACGCGGCTATCGTCCGCAAAAACCCTGAGGCCGATCAGGCCTGCGGTCCCGGACCGGATCACAAGGTCGTTGAGTGCCATTGCCGCCCAATTGTTTTGTCCAGAGCAGCAGAGTAGGGATCGTTCCTCTATTCCATAGTTCCCGGAAATGATTCCTTTCAGACGTGGCAGGATGTCTTCAGGATCGAAGGTGGCCAGAAAACCGAGTTTCCCAAGATTGACTCCCAAGAGCATGGTGTTGCTTTCAATCGCTTCGGGAACCACACCGAGCAATGTGCCATCCCCACCCACCACACAGCATAGATCGGTTTCTGCAAATGATCCATGGGGGATCGGGAAGCTTTCAATTATCCTGACCTTGGCAAGCTCCCTTGCGGCTTCTGTCTCAATACGCCGGGCAATCTCGGTCGCCCCCTTTTTCGAGGGGTTCACAACGATGGCGATCGATCGGATCCTGCGCATGTTTGAGGTTTATGGAACAGATGTGGAACAAATACAATCCTGTTTTGTGAGCCCCATCAGATACTCCTGATTCCCGTCTCCACCCTGAATGACCGATGGAGAGAATCCGATGAGGGTGGCTCCCGGCAATTCTGAACACGCGAAGTCCCGTATGGCAGATGCGATTGCCAGACTCACCTCGTGGTCGCGAATGACGCCCCGGCATTTGTCCATGAGGGCCTTTTCAGCCTCGAACTGTGGCTTGACCAGGGCGATCAGGTGTCCCCGGTTTGAAAGGACCTTCCACGCGGGGAGAAGGATGCGCTTGAGGGAAATGAAGGAAACATCGATCACGATGATGGGATAGTCTTGATATGGGAGTTGGGATCCATCGAGATTCCGGGCGTTGATCCCTTCCAAGCTCGTGACTTCGGGCCGGGCTTGGATTTTTGGGTGCAGCTGGTTGCGCCCGACGTCCACGCAGGTGACATGCGTTGCGCCCCGTTGAATGAGACAATCGGTGAAACCGCCGGTCGAAGCCCCGATGTCGAGTGCCCTTAGGCCGGAAACGGCGATGTCGTGGGAGGTGAGAAAGCCCTCGAGTTTCTCGCCTCCACGGCTCACAAAACGGGGAGGCTGAATCACACTCAGTGGGGCGTCAGCTGGCAGTAGGCGACCCGCTTTGTCGATCACTTCAGTCCCGAGCCGGACTTTCCCTGCCATTAGGAGGGCTTTGGCTTCCGAGCGCGAACCGGCAAGCTCGAGATTGAGTAGAAGCGCGTCGGCGCGGATTTTGTGGGTTTTCACGGAGGTATTGAGATCCGGTTATATTGCCATTCGAGGCGGTCGAGGTGCCTTTTTTAGGCAAGAACCGGTGGAATAGGCAAGCATCATGTGGAACCCCGGTGGGGAGGAGTGGGGAGCTCCGGTGGGGAGGAGTGGGACGAGATTGGGTCCGGGTGTGTGTGAAAAATGTGAATGAAATCGCCGGAAAACGGCATAAAAGTGTCAAATTTACAAGAAATTAACCAAAAAACACAATTAATGGGGAAATGAAATGGGAGAAGGTGTTGACAAAAGGGGGTGAAGTGGGGCAAAGTGGGGGCATAAGTTAACTGAGAGATCGCGATTACGAACTTTTGGATGGGAACCCCGGATACAGTTGTTTACACAGGCGAGCATCGTCACAATATCGATGACAAGGGCCGCCTGACCCTTCCTTCCAAGTGGAGGATGCAGGGGGATGACGTGTATTTGGCCCTTCCGAACCCCAAGGGATTTATCACGGTTTATCCGCCGAAGCGTGCGGCCAAGTTTTACGAACGCATTGAGCAGATCGGTCTTGGGGATGAGGAAGCGCAGGAAGCATTGTTTGAGCTGTCTGCTCTGGCCCAAAGCTTTGGTTGCGACTCCGTCGGCCGATTCAAGTTGTCGGATAAACTGGCGCAGCACGCTGGAATTGTTGGCAAGGAAGTAGTGCTGCAGGGCAATTTCGCCTCATTCTCGATCTGGAGCAAAGATCGCTATGACGGCCGCCTCTCCGGCGACGTAAGCGAGCGTTCCCAGAAACTGGCCGGACTGCTGTCCAAGCTTGGTGGAATCTGAGGAGGAGCCCATGACTGCCTTATCCGAAGCCTATCCATTTTCAAGTGTCGCTGGAATCCATGTTCCGGTGATGTTACGGGAAGTGCTCGATTTCATGGCGGCTTGCGATCCCAAGCGGATACTGGACTGCTGTTTCGGGGGTGGAGGCCACAGCCGTGCGTTGCTGGAACGCACGAGTGCACACGTCGTGGCGGTTGACCGTGATCCACAAGCGAAGGAGCGGGCCCTTGAGTTTGAGACCAAGTATGGCAATCGTTTTGAATTCCATTCGATGAATTATTCCGGCATCGACCGTTTGTCCGGTGGTGGATTCGACGGGATTCTGTATGATCTTGGTATTTCATCCTTCCACGTGGACGAAGGCGAACGCGGGTTTTCATTCCGGCAGGACGCTCCGGTTGACATGCGGATGGACCCAACCACGGGGCAAAGTGCGGCAGAATTTCTTGAAGGTGCTCCTTATGATGATCTGGTGGCAGCTGTAAGAGAATACGGAGAAGAGCAGAACTGGAAGAGAGTGGTTCAAGCTCTGATGAGTGCCAGGGGGACGGGACGGCTGAGTCGTACCGTCTCTCTGGCTCAAGTCATCGAAGACGCGATTCCCGGGAGAGTGAAACGTCAGAACCGTGGTATTCATCCAGCCACAAAGACGTTTCAAGGGATCCGGATGTGGGTGAATCAGGAGTTGGAGCATCTGGCTGTTTCACTACCGAAAGCTTTCTCAATGTTGAATGAAGGGGGCCGCCTGATGGTTATCTCCTTCCATTCTTTGGAAGATCGCATCGTGAAGCGGATGTTCCGCGAATGGGCAGGCCAGCCGGTCGATGCGAATGATAGTCGCTCGGTTCAGGATAGGGTGGCTCAGGCGCGTTTGATCACCCGTAAGCCTTGTGTTCCGGCAGACGACGAAATCCAGATCAATTCCCGCAGCCGTTCGGCGCGTTTGCGCGTTCTGGAGCGTCTGCCACGCGAACGGAAAGGAGCGGCATGATTGATTCCAAACAGTGGCGCACCGGACTCGTGGCATTTGCGGCTGCTGGAAGCATGCTGCTGGTATCCTGTTTTGCCCTTCTGTTGGTCCGGGGCGATGCCGAATCAATGGCCGATCATGTGGCCCGCCTCGAGCGCGAAGCCATCAAGATTGACGATGATCTCCGCAAGATTGAACTGCGGGCAAAAGAAGCGACACACCCGATAGAGCTGATGAGCCGGGTGGAAGGCCGTATGGCTCCCGCTGATCGCAATCAGGTGGTGCGCATGAGCATGGGCGACCCAGAGGAAGGAGGGATACGCTGATGCCTCCCGCATTTGTCAGTCCTGCCCGATTCAACCTGTTTATTGTGGTTGTGGTAATGCTGTTTGGAGGTATTTCTGCGCGGTTGTTCTACTTGCACGTGGTGAATCGCGAGAATGCGCTTCAGACGATCGAGAAGCACCGGACCAGTTTTGTGGTGCAGAAGGGGCGGCGCGGAGAGATTGTCGATGCAAACGGCAATGTGCTTGCTTCGAGCAGAAGTCACTGGGTTTTGGGCCTGGATCCACTCCGCATTGATGCAAGGGACAAGACACTTGTATCCGATATGGCTTCGATTCTGGGGATGGATCTTGCATCGCTCGAGGCGCGTTTCGACTGGGGTGCGATGTATTCAGGCCGGATCCGTGAGGATGTCAAGTGGCGCAAGATCCAGGACAATGTCGATGACTCCACTTATAAGTCTGTAATGGCCCTCGGGATCAAGGGGGTATACGGCTATGAGCAATCGGAGCGCTATTATCCGGCAGGTGGATTGGCCTCTCATGTGATCGGCTTTGTCAACAAGGAAGGGACTTCCGTGATGGGAGTTGAGCGGACGCTTGATTTCTACCTGCGTGATACGTCCGGATGGCGGATGGGTGAGATCAATGGCAGTCGCCGTGAAATCCGCAAGTTGCGTTCGAGGGATTATCCCGCACAGGACGGTTATACGGTGGAACTGACCATCGACATCAATGTTCAAAGGATTGTTGAGGAAGAGCTGGACATGATATGGGACTCCCACCAGCCGGAGTCAGCCACGGTAATCGTAAGCAACCCGCACACCGGTGCGATCCTTGCGATGGCCAATCGCCCGAGCTTCGATCCGAACGCATTTTGGAAGTATGACCTCGAAAAAGACCTGCGCAACCGCGCGATCAGCGATGTCTATGAACCCGGTTCGACTTTCAAGATCCTGGCAGCGTCCGCATTTGTGAATGAACGTCTGGGTGATCGCCACACCCGTTTTGACTGTTCGATCTCCCGTTTCCCCTGGCGCAATCGCATGATCAAGCTGCCTACTGACGACAAACAGTGGGACAAGCTCGAGCTGCGCGAGGTATTGATCAAATCGAGCAACCGGGGCGCGGCGCTTGCCGGTATGAGTCTTGGCGAAAAGCGCCTCTACCAATACTGCAAAGCCTTCGGATTCGGAAGCCCAACCGGGATTGAATTGAGTGGTGAGGAGTCTGGCCTGTTGCGTGATCTCAGTGACTGGGATACGTATACGGCCTCCCGGGTATCTATCGGGTATGGAATCGGAGTCACTCCACTGCAGGTTCATTCCGCAATGTGCGTTATCGCCAACGGCGGCACAAAGGTGAGCCCTTGGATCGTGCGAAAAGTGGCGGATGCCGAAGGCCGGTCAGTGATTGAGTTCGGGAAGGATCGTCGGGATCGGGTGCTTTCGGAATATGCCGCCCGTGAAATCCGCGAGTGCCTCAATGAGGTCGTCAGTGATGAAGGGACCGGACGTCGGGCGATTCTTGAGGGCGTGAGCGCAGGGGGGAAAACGGGTACTTCACGCAAATTGATCGATGGACAATACGATACGCGTCGTCATTTGGCATCGTTTTCGGGATTTTTTCCAGGGGATAACCCCGAAATCGTCGTGACCGTGATGGTCAACGATCCACGGAACACACCCTCCACTTATGGTGGACGTGTTGCCGCGCCTGCATTCCGCAATGTGGCCCAGAAGGTGGCTGCCTACTATGGCATCCGGACCCCGACTCCCAACAACGCAGTGTTTGCTTCGCACCCATGATCGCCATGACCCATACGCACGACTTCCAAATCAGTCAGTTTCTGCGGAGACCGGTGGGCGACAATGCCGCATCGGGATCCAGCCCATGTAAACAACCTTATTTCGGTAGTCAACCCGATGGAATCCGCCTCTCGACCCTGCTCGAATCGGTGGATGCCAAGCGGGTCGATTATCCATCCCGCCAGGCCGTCCGCGCCCTTGTGTGGGATAGTCGTCAAGTGGTTCCCGGTAGTGTGTTCTTTGCCATCGAAGGGGAGAAACACGACGGGCATCGCTTTATTCCAGATGCGATTGCCCGTGGTGCGATCGCAGTAGTCAGTGAGAACTCAACCCTGAAACGCAATGATATCACGACCGTTATCGTTGAAAACACGCGGGTGGCTCTGGCTAGGATGGCGCTTCGTTTTTACGACCATCCGGACCAGAAGCTGAATCTATTCGGTGTAACGGGCACCAATGGAAAGACCACTGTATCCCGGATGATACAGTTCCTGGTCGGGCAAAAAGGTGCCCCCTGCGGATTGATCGGAACCATCGAATACGCTCTCGGGGGTCGCGTGTTGCCCGCGCATCGCACTACCCCCGAGGTGGACGAAATCTGCGCTCTGCTGTCAGAGATGGTTTCAAACGGTTGCCGTGACGCAGTTATGGAAGTGAGCTCGCACGGGGTGTCGCAACGTCGGGTTCATGGGCTTTCCTACAAGGTTTTGGCGTTTCTTAACCTGACTCCTGAGCATTTGGATTACCACAGCGATATGGAGGGATACTACCGCGCGAAAGCCTCCCTGTTCAAAGGAGCGTCGAATCCCCTTCCGTTGGCGGCCGTGATCAACGTGGATGATCCTTACGGCGTTCGTCTCTGGGGTGAATTGGATCCATCGGTGCGCAAGCTTTCAATCGGCACATCCGAGGATGCGGATTTCCGTGCCGAAAACATTGAAGTGAGTCGGGATGGCACATCTTTTGATTTCAGCTATCCTGGTGGCCGCAAGCGCATCCGCACTCCACTTCTCGGGGATTATAATGTCCTGAATATTCTGGCAGCGGTTGCGAGCGTCTATTTGTCAGGTAAACCGATTGCTGGCCTGCTGAAAAAAATCCAGGGATTCAACAGTGTTCCCGGGCGCCTTGAACGGGTGGACGCCGGTCAATCGTATTTAGCCCTTGTGGACTATGCCCACACTCCGGACGCACTTGAGAAGGTTCTTACCACGCTTCGCGGGGTGACGGACGGACGTTTGCTGGTTGTTTTCGGGTGCGGTGGAGACCGTGATCGCGAGAAGCGCCCGCTCATGATGCAGATCGCCTGTCGTCTGTCGGATTGGGTATGTGCGACCAGTGACAATCCCCGTACCGAGGATCAGGGCCGTATTTTCAACGAGATGCTGGCGGGAGCGATTCCGGCAGTTCCGGTTATCACGATTGCCGATCGCGAGGAAGCGATTGCTGCGGCAGCGGCGGAGGCCCGTCCGGGCGATACGCTTCTGGTCGCTGGAAAAGGACACGAAGCCTACCAGATTTTCGCAAACACGATCGTGCCCTTTGACGATCGAAACGTGCTCAAACATTCCATCGATGGGTGCTCTGCCCTCGAATCCAGTAGAATTTGAACCTCAATTGCCATGGCCTATTTTGAACAGTCGGATTTGGAAAAATGGAGTCGCGGTGAGTGGGTGAATACTCATTCCGTTCCTCCTATCCGGGGCTTCTCGATTGACTCCCGCAACGTGGACTCAAACGAGATGTTCATTGCCCTTCGCTCGGATAAGCGCGATGGACATGCCTTTGTGGGGGATGCCGCCCGTCGCGGTGCCAGTGCTGCCCTCACCGAGCAGTTTGTCCCGGACGCCGGGATTCCGCAGCTAAAGGTGAAGCAAGGTTCGCGCGCCCTTCAGGACATTGCTTTGAATCACCGCAGGCGTTTCAAAGGATCAGTCGTCGGGGTGACCGGAAGCTGTGGAAAAACATCCACCAAAGACCTCATCAGTCTATTGTTGGGCGAGAAGCGGGTGCTCAAGACCGCCGGAAACTTCAACAATACACTCGGGGTGCCGCTTACGCTGCTGAGACTCGACAGCGAGCAGCATGATTTCGGGGTGGTGGAGGCCGGGATCAATACCCGCGATGAAATGAATGAGCTTGCGGGGATGATCGATCCGGAAATCGGGGTCGTGACCATGATCGGACGGGCGCACCTCGAGGGCTTGGGTTCTCTGGAGCATGTGGCCAAGGAGAAAGCAACCCTGCTCGCGGGTGGCCGGCCCATGCATGCGGTGATCTATCCTTTGGCATGCCATGGATACGGTGCTTTCAAAAGCCTCGACCACACCATGAACCGGGTTCTGTGCCCGCTTGGCGAGTGGATTCCATCGGATCCTTGGATCCGTCCGGTCTTGTATTGGAGTGTCAGCGAATCCCGCGGAAGGTGGAGCCTGTTCCTTCAGGAGTCCGGAAAACCCCGTCGCAAGTTTGTAGTGGGAAACCTCAGCGCAGGGATGCGGCAGAACGCTGCTCTTGCGATCCTTACGGCGTCGGAACTCGGCGTAAGCGATGCTGATATCCAGTGGAGGCTGATGCTGTGGCACCCATCGGCCAATCGTGGCGAGGTGCTTCAGACTGCAAACGGTTGGGTTTACTCCGATTGCTACAACGCGAATCCGGACTCGATGATCGACAGCTTGCGGGCATTTGAAGCCACATTTGAGCCTGCCTACAGCCGCCTGTATGTCCTGGGTTCGATGCACGAGTTGGGTCAGAACAGCGCAATCTACCATGAGGAGGTCGGGAGCAAGCTCAAGCTGCGTTCCTGCGACCGAGCGATCTGTGTGGGGCGTGATGCCCAAGCCTTTTTCAACGGACTGGTTGCGGCCGGCAATACACCGGATCAGGTGGGATTGGCTGCCACCGCTGACGAGATCTCCCTTTTGGTATCCGCCTTCGAAGGCGTCGTTTTCCTGAAGGGTAGCCGGTCGAACCGTCTCGAAAGACTGATTCCCGAAAACTCAACCTCAATACCTTCCTATCCCTGATTTTCATGACTGACCTCCTCACAACCCTCCTTTCCTGGAAAGCCAGTATCCTCGAATTGGGATGGAGTGCCCGGATGGGTTTTGCAGGGCTGACTTCACTCCTGATCGTGTTTGCTGTTTTCCGACCGTTTCACCGGATGATGCAGCGCTTGAAATATGGGGAGGTCATCCGTGAGGGGAAAGATGTCGAAAAGCTGCATGCCCTTCATGCGGGTAAGAAAGACACCGTTACGATGGGGGGCGTCATGCTGCTGGTAGCGGTCACTGTTTCCGCTCTCATTTGGGCTCCATGGAATGTGTATATTCTATCGTCGCTGTTTGTTTACCTGTCGTTTGGACTGATTGGCTTTGCCGACGACTACCTCAAAGTGACGAAGCGCAACAAGAAGGGGCTGGATGGTAAGCTCAAGATGTTGGGGCAACTCATCATTGCGGCGATGGTTTTCGGGGTGCTTATGTATCATCCGGTCAGTTCGACCCATCTCAGAGAACTCTGGGTCCCGTTATCCGAAGAACCGCTGATTCCGGAGATGCCTTATTGGATGGCCTTTGCGTTGCTGTTCCTCGTGCTGGCGGCCACCAGCAATACCGTCAACCTGACGGATGGAGCGGATGGACTTGCCATCGGGTGTTCAATCAGTGCGATCGTGGCATTTGCCGTAATCGCGTATATGGCGGGGGCTCCTTTGGTTGCGGAAGGCCTGAATCTGGCCAAAATCGCGGGGGCGGAGGAGATCAGTGTGCTTTGCTCCAGTCTCTTAGGCGCGGGATTCGCGTTCCTGTGGTTCAACGGACACCCTGCCCGGGTATTTATGGGTGACACGGGTTCGCTCAGTCTCGGCGGTGTCATCGGGATCATCGCCTTCCTGCTCAACCAGCCACTCATTTTGTTCCTCGTCGGGGCAATCTTTGTTCTCGAAGGCCTGTCGGTGATTATTCAGGTGGCCTCTTTCCAGTTGTTCCGGAGGCGGGTGTTCCTGATGTCTCCGTTGCATCATCATTTTGAAATTGCGGGTTGGCCGGAGAGCCGGGTGGTGATCCGTTTCTGGATCGTTTCGATCATCAGCGGAATCCTCGGAGTTTGGACCTTCACTTTGTAAACTGAAATGCTGCTACATTCCACAGTCGAAGAGCTTATGGGCAAGCCCGTTGCCATCCTCGGAAACGGGGTCAGCGGACAGGCCTTTGAGCGTCTTTTATGTTCCCTGGGAGGCCGGGCTGTGGTATTGGATGAAGCCTCTTCGGACGGCGCGAACCGGGACTTCGGTGACGTGGATCTGTCCGGATTCGATCTGGTGGTGAATAGTCCGGGCTTCCGTAAGGACCATACATGGATCACGGCTGCCATTCGTTCGCAGCAAGTCCAATTGAGCTCCGAAACCGAAGCCGCCGCTCAATTCTGGAAGGGGAAAATTGTCGCGGTCACCGGGACAAACGGAAAAACAACGGTTACCGGGTTGCTGGCCCATGCCCTCTGTTCGGGAGGATGGAATGCGAGGGTCGCGGGCAATGTGGGAGTTCCATTCAGTGATTGCGTCGTGGACTCCCACTCGAGCGACGACTGGGCGGTCCTCGAAGTCAGTTCCTTTCAGGCGTGGAACCTTTCCAGAATGCGCCTGGATGGCGTCATATGGACCAACTTCGACGAGGATCATTTGGATTGGCATGAATCGCTCGAGGACTATTTTGCGTCAAAGTGGCGCCTGATCGAGCTCGTCGGTGATGCACCCGCTGTGATCGGGCAGGAGGTGGCGGAAGCCGCCAGAAGTTTTGGCAGGAGGTTACCGGCGAATGTTGTGGTTGTGCCTGATTCGGAAGCTGAAAAGGAATCGCAGCACCTGACTCTCGGCAATCGGCGAAACCTTGCGATGATCCGTGCGTGGTTGCGTCAGGCGGATTTGGAGCCCGAATGGCTTGACCTGGCGATGCGGGACCATGTTTTCCCTGCGCATCGATTCGCACTCGTCGGCGAACGTTCCGGCATGAGATTCTGGAATGATTCGAAAGGAACAAATTTTCATGCCGTGGTCGCATGCCTGTCGCAGTTCAGTGGAAAAGTCTGGTGGCTGGGCGGCGGTCTGTCAAAAGGGGGCGACATAGAAGGATTCTGCAACAGGATCGCTCCCCGCATTTCCAGGGCGTTCGTGTTCGGCCAAACCGGACAGCTGCTGAAGGGATTCCTGAGTGCCCGTGGAGTGCCCTGTATCTGTTGCGTCACGATGCAAGAAGCTTTGGAAGGCGCCGAACGCATGGCAGTGGCCGGAACCGATGTCGTTCTTTCTCCCGGTTTCGCGAGTTTTGACCAGTTCGCTGGATACGCTGACAGGGGCATTCAGTTTGAAAAATGGGTTCATGGATCCGCTGTGGCCGAACCCGCTTACCATCTTTCACACACACCTAATCATTAACCCAAACATACACACCAATATGAAACTCATCAAAGTCGTTAGTCTGGTAACGGTCGTTCATGTCGTTCTGATCGTAACTCTGGTTCTCACCCCTGGATGCAATACCGTGGAGCAGAAAACCGCATCTATCAGCGAACCCACGCCAATCGGAGATACTCCCGATGCGGGCTTGTGGGTGCTCAACTCGGACACAGCGGCCCGTTTTGCGGCCCCCGCTCAGCCGAGTCTTGGGACCGCAAACCGTAGTGTGGTGGCCGTAAACACCACCGCAGAACGTCCTCAAGCCCCGGCTTACCGTGAAAGCATCTTCAATGAGGACATTTCGGGAGGTGGATTTGCTCCGGTATCATTGGACCCATCCCTCGATCTGGATGTGATGGCATCTGCCGGAGATTACGTTGTGCAAAAAGGCGATAGCCTGTGGGCGATTGCGAAACGCCACAACGTGTCGATGCGCAAGCTGATGGAAGCAAATGGACTCCAGGAAAACTCGAAGTTGCATCCTGAGCAGGTTTTGATCATTCCTGCGGTCGATTCTTCGATCCCTCAGAACAGTGGTATGGTAGCCGATGCGACGGGTGCTGATAAGCCCGCCGCAGTTGCTAAGAATGCCAAACCAAAGTCCGAAAAGGTTGCAAAGAGCGAACCCGCTGCAAAGCCGGTTCTCATCAATGGCGATTCGTATGAAGTGAAAAAGGGCGACTCCCTTTATCTCATTGCTTCCCGGTTCAACACGACAGTTGCCGCTTTGAAGGATAAGAATGGCTTGAAAAAGGATATGATCCGCGACGGGCAAGTCCTGAAGATTCCTGGAAAAGGGGAAGTCGGATCGTCCTCGACGGTTGTTGCTTCGGCTCCTGTAGAGCCGGTTATCAAGGCGGATGCGGAGGTTTCCCGTGTTGAGAACGGGATGTTGGTCCACAAGGTCGAAGCCGGAGAGTTTCCGGGCTCGATCGCACGCAGGTATGGGATGACGGTCGCCGATTTGCTGAAGCTCAATAATATCAGCAATCCGAAGGCGCTGCAGGTCGGCACCGAACTCAAGGTGAAGACCCCGGACGCGATTGTTCCTGAATCCGGCAATACTTTGATCGCCAAAACGGACGAACCCAAGGTAAGTGAGCAGGCAGTTGCTGTTCGCGTTTCGGAGCCCGAAGTGAAGGAAGTGCCAGTGGCAGCTCCCGCGCCGGTTGAAGAAAAGACCGCGGAATTCGCCGATTTCCCGATCATCCGCGTTGGATCCTAAGGTCATTCCGACCATGGCCATGACAATCATTTCGTCTTTCGCAAAGGGAGTCGATGGACCATCGTGTATCAAAGAATTTTCCGGTCATACTCTGTGTGATGGGCGCCACACTACTGACCGGATTTGGGTTGGTGTGTTTATATAGCGCCTTACGGGGATCTTTCGAGATCCCCGTAAACCTTTTTCGCAAGCAGGCGATCCTGTTGGCCCTCGCAAGTGTTGCGGGCCTTGCGATTGCCTGCGCATCCGAGCGTTGGATCCGGAGAATGGCGTATGTCGGCCTTGCCGGATCGGCGCTGTTGCTGGTCGTTGTGCTGCTTCCCGGTATCGGAGTGCGGGTAAACGGGGCGCAGCGCTGGCTGGATCTCGGTTTTGTCCGTCTACAGGTTTCAGAGATCGTCAAAGTCGGTTTCGTGATCGGGATGGCCCACTACATGAACCGATCGCAGCGCGATCGCCAGCGGTTTTGGAAGGGAATGGTGATCCCCATCGGCATCACCGGACTCTTTTCCGCGCTTGTGATTCTGGAGCCGGACTATGGAACCGCAGTTTTGTATGGGGGTGTAGGTGTCACCATGATCTTTATGTGGGGTGGTCGCCTGCGGTATCTCTTGCCGATGGTATCGGTCGGGGTTCTGGTGGTTGGCGCACTGATCCATCAGGATCCGGTGCGATGGAAACGCATCACCTCCTTCCTCGATACAGAGGCAAATCGTGCGGACGGGGCCTATCAATTGTGGCAGGGACTGCACGCATTCGGCGCCGGCGGTGTGACCGGAGTCGGGATTGGGAATGGACGCCAACAGCTCGCGTATCTTCCGGAAGCGCACACCGACTTTATTTTCAGTGTTCTTGGAGAGGAGCTTGGGATGATCGCCACACTGTCGATCGTCGTCTTGTTCATTGTTCTGTTTTCGGGTATCGTAACGATTGCCGCGCGGTGTTTCGACTCCTTCTGGTTTCTCGTTACGGTGGGGTGCGGAAGCTTCCTGACGCTACAGGCATTGTTTAACATGGGTGTGGTCACCGGCTGCCTCCCGACCAAGGGAATATCGTTGCCGTTTATCAGTTACGGTGGATCGAATCTGGTGGGAGCGTTCATGATGATGGGCGCAGTGGTTTGTGCCTGGCGGCACTCCAATCGGTCCCTGATTATTCATCCCCGGGAACTATGAAAACGGTGCTATTGGCTTCGGGTGGATCAGGAGGGCATTTGGCTCCCGCGATCGCACTGGCGCAGCGGCTCGGCCGCAATGGGATTCGCGCCGGGATTTCGACAACCCGAAAAGGGGTGGACCAACGACTGCAGTCGCGGTATCCGGACCTGGATTTTGTCGCGATGAGCCCGGCCCGCGGAAATGGAGGCGCCCGCGGATTATTGGTTTTTGCTGCAGAGATGGTCGCAGCGGTATGGAAAAGTGCGAGGTATTTGGATCAGGCGCGCGTGGATCTGGTGTTGGCCACGGGTGGGTTTGGGTGTGCTCCGGTTGCGACGGCAGCATGTCTTCTTGGTATTCCGCTGCAGATTCACGAGTCCAATAGTGTTCCGGGGAAACTGTCATCATGGTTCCGGCCCGTTTCTGTTGTGACTTGGGTCACCCGCCTGCTGGATGAGGGGTCATACTGGAGGAGGAGCCGCCGGGTGATTGAAACCGGGCTGCCGATGAGAGTGGAGTTTGAACCCGGAAAGATGCGGGATGCGAAATTGGGGCTCGGGCTGGATCCGGATCTTCCGGTTCTAACAGTTTTTGGGGGAAGCCAAGGCTCCAAAGCCCTCAACCAATGGGCGGCAGATGCAAGCGGAGATTTGAGGAATGCCGGAGTTCAGGTGGTTTGTGTCTGCGGAAATGCGGGCATGCCGGGACCGGTGCCGGAAAATATCCAGATCATTGACTTTTGTGATGATATGCCGGGGCTGTATTCCGCATCGGATTTTGTCATCGCCCGTTCGGGGTCGGGAACCCTCTCCGAGCTTGCCGCTTTTGGCGTTCCATCGGTTCTTGTGCCCTATCCTTATGCGGCAGCTGACCATCAGACGAAGAATGCGAGGCGATTTGCGGAGGCGGGTTGTGGAGTGGTCCTTCCGGAGGCTGAGCTCGATTCGGCGACCGCATTGATACGCGAATGGATGGGTGATGCCACCCGCATGCAAGCGTGTCGCAAAAACCTGGCAAGGTGGCATGCCGGTAACCCGATCGGTCGTCTGATTGACGCGTTGGCACGGGTGGACGGTGGATGCGGTGACTGTCAAAACGATGAGCGGGAGGCTGATGTATGAGTGACTCCCCCCATCATTATCTGTTTGCAGGCGTCTGCGGCATGGGCATGGCCCCATTGGCACTCTATTTGCGCAGCCGGGGGGATCGCGTCAGCGGTGTGGATGACTACGCGGATGCCCGTGTGAGATCGATTTTGGAATCGGGAGGGGTGGAGTTTTCCGAAAGCGTGCATCCGATCCAATCTCCCGATACGGTTGTGATGAGTCGGGCACTTCAGCATGAAGGGACCCGGGTGGATGCTTTGAAGGCGCTGTTTCCAGATGCGCGTTTCTGTTTTCGTGGAGAGTGTCTGGCGGATGCGGTACGGGATAAAAAGCTTTTGGCAGTGGTTGGGAGTCACGGGAAAACCACGACAACTGCAATGACCATTCACCGCTTGTTGGGAGATGCGCTTTCGGCAGACTATATTCTGGGCGGTTTGTTCAAGGAGTCAGCGTATCCTCCTTCGCGTTGGTCATCCGCTTCGGAGTGGGTGGTGGCCGAGATCGATGAGAGTGATGGTACGATCGAGGCGTTTTCCCCGGAGGTGACGGTGATCACCAATTTGGATTGGGATCACATGGATTGCTACCAATCCGAGCAGGAAATGCTGGATTCGTTCAGGCGCCTGATCGCGCGGACCCGTGGCAAGGTGATTACGCGGGCCGATTCGCGTGAGCGGCTTGGATTGGGAGATGGAACCTCCAAGCCCGACTGGATTGTGTTGCCTGCCTTGGGTTCCGGGCCCCAGCTTGGATTCAATCCCGGTAACTGGGAGCTCTCCGGTATGGCAGTCTCAATGATGGGGGAATCGTCTCCGGATTGTTCAGCGGGCGAGGGGGCATTGCTCCGGATGGAAACCTTTCCTGGAGTGGAGCGGCGGCAAGGGGTCTATCGGCTGGACGGCTCGAATTGGATGGTTCAGGACTACGCCCATCATCCCACTGAGTTGAAGGCGCTTTTTGATTGGGCCGGAGCTCGTTTCCCGAAGCACCGTATCGTTTGGGTGTTTCAGCCCCACCGATACTCGCGGACCAAACACCTGATGGATGGATTTGCCCAAGTGCTTTCCGCAGCGGAATCGGTCCTGCTTCCTGAGTATGCGGCGTTTGAGCATTTTGACGCAGGTGGAACCTCAGAGGGGCTACTGGCCCGGGTTTCAGGTTTTGGGGTCCGGCCAACGCTTCGGATGGAATCTCCCCAAGCGCTTTTGGAGTGGATGCGTAAACCGGAATCTGCGCCGACTGTGTATCTGTTTGCCGGTGCCGGAGATATCGATAAGTGGGCCAAGTGGGTGTTGTCCGCATGGGGCGAGGGATCATTTGAGGAAAAATGGGTGAACTACATCACGGATCTGGTCATGCCGCAGACCCGATTGGCCGTCAATGAACCCCTCAAGCACAAGATGTCCCTGAACGTTGGCGGGTGCGCGAGACTGTATGCTGAGCCGGCAAGCGCAGGAGATCTTCAGATTATCATGAAGACCGCAAATCTGCTCGGCATCCGCACGGTGGTGATGGGGAGGGGGTCGAATCTGCTGGCGGATGACGCCGGCTTTGACGGGTTGGTGATCCGATTGAGTCAGAGCGGGTGGCGTTGCATGTCCGATCTGGGTCAAGGTCGGATTTGGGTGCGGGCCGGATTACCGCTCAAGGAGCTCGCGCGAAAGGCTGCATCGTTGGGTGTGTCTGGATTTGAGTTTTTGGAAGGCATTCCGGGCTCCGTTGGTGGCGCGCTGCGCATGAATGCTGGTGCGATGGGGCGTGAGATGCGGGATGTTCTTGAACAGGTGGAGCTGCTGAGCCCAGACGGGCGGGTGGAGCGCTTGCCGGCGGCAGGTCTGGCAATGGGATACCGTTGCTCCCCAGGATTGGACGGATATGTCATTCTGGGGGCGGTGTTGGCGGGTCAACACGGGCAGGATCCCGAGGCCATCCGGCAGACCATGGATGCGTATTCGAGACGACGGAGGTCGACCCAGCCATGGGAGCCAAGCGCCGGATGCACCTTCCGGAATCCCCCGTCGATGTCAGCCGGAAAGCTGATTGACGAGGCGGGTCTGAAGGGCTTTCGCATCGGCGGGGCGATGGTGTCTCCGATACACGGAAACTTCCTTGTCAATACGGGTGAGGCTACCTCCACGGATGTTGAATCTTTGATTCGTGCAGTACGCGAGAGAGTGGAGCAGGTGCATCATATCCAACTCGATTTGGAGCTTCGTAGGCTTGGGCATGAGCATGAAGTGAATCATCCGGATACCATCAAGGGGAGTGGAGTGGGTTCATTATGAAAAGCAACTATTCAGGAGTAGAACCGCGGATTGTGGTGGTGTATGGTGGCGTTGGAGCCGAGCGGGAGGTTTCGCTGGTTTCGGGTGCTGCGGTTTTGGACGGACTGATCGACCAAGGTCTGAATGCAACCGGAGTGCGAATTGACTCGGCTGTCATTCCTTTGGGTATCGAAGGCAAAGTGGATGTGGTGTTTCCAGTGTTGCATGGCGAGTTTGGCGAAGATGGGCGTTTTCAGGAGTTGCTGGAGGCTGCTGGTGTTGAATTTGCCGGATCGGATAGCCGCTCGAGTGCCGTCTGCATGGACAAGGTAATCGCGAAGGAGCGGGTTTTTGCGCTTGGAGTCTCCTGTGCGCCATCGGTGGCATGGGATGGAATAGCGAGCCTGGATGCGGATGATCTGGTTCACACGATCGGACCGGAAATAGTGGCGAAACCAAGAGCGATGGGGAGTAGTGTCGGTTTGCATATCCTCGCGGATGTCGCGGACTTGAAGTGTTTCTTGGGCAAAGGGGATCCGCTCGTATCGAGTGGATGGATTCTCGAACGGCGCATCCGTGGGCGTGAGTTTTCGGTAGGGGTTCTCGATGGGTTACCGATGGAGGTGGTGGAGATTGTTTTGCCGGACCAGAGCCCTTACGACTACAACAAGAAGTATCAGGCAAACGTTACCCGCTATGAAGTGCCGGCGCGCTTGGACGAGGAGACCAGGGCCCGCATCAAAAAGGATGCTGCATCCGCGTTTCAAGTTTGTGGATGCCGGGATTTTGCCCGAGTGGACTTTATGTTGGATGACGACATGGAATCTCCGGTTTTTCTGGAGATTAATACCCTTCCCGGAATGACTCCCAAGAGTCTGTTGCCGAAGAGTGCATCCGGGGTGGGAATAGGGTTCGGGGATCTGGTGGTCCGGATGGTCAATCCGGCGCTCGAGCGATTCCGGAACCGTACGAATAGAGGATGAAAGGAGGATGCCTCAATGAACGAGAGCAGAGATCAAATCATAGGATGGAGGGATTTGCAAAACAAGGCGGATGCGGGGGTCACAGCCATTCATCGGATGCCCATCGCCGTTTGGGGATGGGCCATCGGACTGCTTTTTGCCGGAGTCGGGATTTGGTTGTTGAGTGGATGGGTCGTGCGCAGGGGCGGAATTGACGGGGTTGCCGCGCTCGTGCCAGAAACCTCTGAACCGATGCGTCAGATCCATTTTGCAACGGATGGGGTGCTTCCGGACGCGTGGTTGGCGCGGCAGCATGGCCTTAAGCCGGGTGTTACGCTCATGGATGTCGACATCAAAGCAATCGGACACAAGCTCGAGTCCTTTGGGCAGGTGAAACGTGCCGTGGTCAAGCGGGTATTTCCTGACATCCTCTCGATCGAATTGGAGGAGCGGAAGCCGCTGCTGCGGATGGCTGTGGACCTTGGAAATGGATCACCGGTTGCCGTGTTTGCGGTGTCGGACGACGGGTTCGTTTACCGTCCGCTTGAAGGCGCGGAGGCGGGCATGAAGAAACTGCCCTTTATTGACGGTGTTAAGGTTGAGGCGATTGAGGATGGTGGCACGCGGATTAACGGAGTTGCGGATATCGCGGTTTGGATGAATAGCGCGGCTGTGTTGTATCCGGACTACTATGCGGATCTTCGGGTGGTGTCTCTGGAGCGATATGCTGAAGGTGAGGAGGAACTCGGATCCGTCCTGATCACCAGAGGAAAGAACTTTCCCGATGTGGTGATCCGCCCGGGTTCTGCCGGCACCCAGATCGGGCAACTTCGCAGCAGCGTGGATTGGTTGCGCAGGGAGGGCAGGCAGGCTAGGGTGGTGGATCTTTCGATACCGGATGAAGTGGTGATTCGCTGAAATGGAAGCGGGTCAATGGTGGGCAGATTTGCAGCGTGGATTAAAGCAAATCCATGGTTGCGGAGTTTTGTTCTGGAATACGGCGGTTGATCCCGCTTGATTCTCAAGCTGATGGCCTCATCTCAATACATAGGAGCACTGGATATGGGAACCGCCAAGGTTTCCATTCTTGTTGCCGAGCTCTCCCCACCGTCGCGACTTAAGATTATCGGTCGGGCGATGGTCCCCAGTCGTGGGATTCGCAAGGGACGGGTTCTCAATGTGAGAGAAGCCACCACGTGTGTGCACCGTGCGATCCGGGAGGCCGAGAAATCCGCGGGAGTGAATCTGAAATCCTTGTACCTGTCGATCTCGGGAAGCCACCTCAAGGGAGAGTTGCAGGTTGGCAAAGCGCAGGTGAGCCATAGTGCCCGGATTGTGACGGACTACGATGTGGGCCGAGCGGTGGAAGAGGCGAAACGCCGGGATTTGGGTCCGGACCGGGTGTTTGTGCAGTACATCCGCAACCCGTTTCTGTTGGATGGCAAGAAGGTGGATGAACCGTATTCTCTTCGTGGCAACGAAATCCAGGCGAGTTTCTGGGCGGTGCATGCGGATGCGCGGGTTCTGCGGGAGCAGATGCAAATCGTCAATAGCTTCGTATCCCGCATCGATGACATTTTCCTGAGCAGTTTGGTGGTTGGTCGGGTGTTGACTTCTGAGGAACAGCGCCAGTCCGGTGTGTTGGTTTTGGATATTGGTGCCGGAACAACGGATTTTGTGCTCTATGGAGATGGATACGTGCTCATGACCGGCGTGTTGGATGTGGGCGGCGATCACATCACGAATGATTTGAGTGTGGCTTTCAAGATTCCATGGGAGTCCGCTGAGCGGCTAAAAGTGGACTATGGAAAGGCAACTCCGGTTGAGGGAGCCGGAGATGATTGGGTGTGGTTGCGGGGTGACTTGAGTATCGGGGACCGTCGGTTCTCGAAGCGTGCGATTCAACGGGTGATTCATGCCCGTATGGAAGAGTTGTTCCAGTTGGTGAGGCGGGCGGTTTTGCCGGTCCTTGAGAGGGAGGATTTGCGGTGTTCGGCTCTCATGACCGGTGGCGTAACACGGCTGACCGCGATTGAGAATCTCGCGGGGCAGGTGTTGAAGATGCCGGCTGCAACGGGGCGCAATCCGGATTGGGTGATCAACGAGCTGCAGGTGCCCGAGATGAGCAATGTATTGGGGCAGGTACAGTTTGCATTACAGGACTATTCCGACTCGGTATCCGGCTCGCGCAAGTCTCAGGGTTTGTTGGGAAAGGTGAAGGGGTTTTGGTCGAAGTGAACCATCCTTGTTTTCGGCAGTGAGCGTGAGCGGCAATCATCAGAAGGAAAGAATATGACAGTAAGCCTGAAACCGGTGTCGGATGTAAAGATTGGGGTAATCGGCCTTGGGCGGACCGGTAGGAAAATTCTCGAGCGTATGCGGGTCCGGCCCTCATGGGATGTGGACGCGATCTGCTACGATTGCGACCTTGAAGTGATGGGTGTGTCTAATCCGTGGTTTGGTTGCGAGTGCCTCGGGGTTGGTATGCTTCATGGACTGGGATGTGGCGGTCAGGTGGAACTCGGACAATCGGTGGCCTTCGGGTCGGAGGAAACCATACGGGCCTGGTTGGCCGGAAAATCGGTGGTCTTGATGTTGTTGGGTGCCGGAGGCGGGTTTTCGGGGGGCTTTGCTCCGGAGGTCGCCGATTGGGCTAGGGAAATGGGTATTCCGGTTTTGTGTGTGGCGTGCATGCCTTTTTCCTTTGAAGGGATTTCCCGCATCGATTCTGCAAGACGCGCGATAGATGTGTTGCGGGATAGCAGTCTGGCTGTGGTAACGGTCGAGCTGGATGATATGTTGCTCTGGGCCGGAGATGAGTCGTGGGCCCAACCCGTGATCGAACTCGCTATTGACTGGATGCAGGAGGCGGCTTCGTCGGTTTTGAGTCTCATATTGGAAGAGGGTCTATTTGCGTTTGACTTGACCACACTTCGTCAGGTGTTTGATCTTGGGTTTTCGAAGACCCTTTTCATTACGGGGGAGGGAGAAGGTGAGAAGGCGGTTGATGACGCTATTCAGCAGATCATGGGATTTGCCGATTTCCGGCTCCCCGACAGCGAGGTGATTGTGGACCGGATGTTGGTCTCGTTGAGGGGCGGAGCATCCCTTGGTGTGGCCGATGTGAACCGGATCAACCAGACGATATCCAAACGGTTCCGTAAACCCGCACGGTCGTTCTTTGGAGCAACGATCGAAGAGAAGGAGTCGAAGGTGACCATTGGGGTTTTTCTATCGATTGGACTTGGGGGAGGCGAGCAAGCATCCGCATCTACGCCCGATGCCGCCGGTGCCGGTGAGCCGGAATCAGGCGTGGCGCCGGGCGCCCGGATGCGGGCATCCAAACCCGTGAGCGGGGAAAAAGGAGATGCCCAGGGTTATTTTGATGTGCTTATCCGGGAGAGCAATCGTGGGGTGTTTGAGGACACCGAGCCGAATTTGGTGAACGGCGAGGACCTGGATGTGCCCACCTTTCTCAGACGCGGTATCCGGATAAAGACATGATCAAAACCGGGAGGTTTCACAGGAGAATGACACATTCGGGAGGATCAAG
>JAFGAQ010000084.1 GCA_016933595.1 Opitutales bacterium
CAAGGGAAACGCTCGCGCGGTCGGGTCATTTCATGGATCTGTTGGGCTATGAAGGTGGTCCAAGCGGTTACTCATTGCCCGGTCAGGAGCCACATCCGAATGCGTTTGAGTATTCTGAGCGCTATGGGAAGTCGCTGGCGATGGCAGTGTCCTCTTTGGAGGCTTGGCTGAGTGCCTACAAGTATGGGTTTGGAGATCAGGGGTATCTGAGTATGGGAATCGGCGCCTACTGGTCCTCGCACACGATGATCCACAAGGGCTACCGTCCGCATGCGGGTTGGTTGGCTACGGTGATGCGCAACCGCTATGCCACGGGACGTATGATCGCGAGCGAGGTCGTCAGTGCTCCAACGATCAACTGGGATGGGGTGGAGTATCCGCTGATCTCGAGCTATGCATTCCGGGACGGAAATCGGCTGAGTGTTTTTGTGATGTCGCGAAAGCTGGGTGGGGTTCACGATGGAGTGGACTGGGGGGATGGTTCCACTCCGGTAACGCTTGTCTTACCTGGAAACCCGGTATCCCCCGCTGCTTTGTATCGTCTCAGTGGTGATCCGAGGGCGACCAACCGGGAATCAATGCAGGTGTCGATCCAGTCTTCGACCGTCAATCTTTCCCGTGAAACCCAGCTCGTGATGCCGGAGGGATCGATCTATTTGTATGTGGTGGATACCGATCTGCCGGATCGGGATGATCCGCTTCCCCCGCCAGTGGGAGCCCCGATTGTATCCTATGCGTCGAATGGGACAACTTTGGAGTGGCAGGCGGTGTCCGGTGCCAGTGGCTACACCGTGTTCCGCAGTAAGGTGCCCATGTTCACCCGTGGGGATGCATATGAGCGTGTGGAGTCGGGATCCACGACATTTACGGATACGAGTGCGGTTGGTGGCTCGACCTGGTACTATCGGGTGGCGGCGAATAATCCGTGGGGCACCGGCTTTTGGACCGGGGTTTCCGGTGGAGGAACCAATCCTTCCGAGCCGATTATGGAGGCTCCGATTCTCCGGGGGTTGATGGAAGGCCCCGGCACTTTGGTTGTTCAGTGGGATGAAGTTGTTGGCGCTTCCGGATATCGGGTCGGTTTGGCCACGAGTTCGGGAGGACCATTCGAGTGGTTCGAGGCGGGTATTGCCACGAGTTGGTTGCTCGATAATCTGGAAGAAGGGCGCACCTATTTCGTGACGGTTTATGGATACAGTGATCAGGGGCAGGGACCCGAGGCCGGTGAGCGTTCGGGGATTCCGCTTGCAGGTGGTTCCGAGGCGGTCTTGGCGGCATGGGAAGGCCATGATCTGGTGTACGCAGGGCATAGTTCTGCCTGGCCCGCCGTTCTCCCGGTCGAACGCCATTTTCAGTCCATCCAGCCAGAGTATCTGGAAAAGGGGGCGGGCGTGATTCTGGATCCCGAAAACTATGGATTCAACCCGGGAACGGGTCCAGATGGCGTGGGCTGTCACTATGATGGTAAATACGTCTTCATGCCGTCGGATGATGGTGGAAACTTCGGCGCCGCAGGTGGTGGTTCTATCGCGAATGCATTGTCGAGGGATTTGTTTGTCGGGTTCAGTGTGATGCCGGCACCGGGTCAGTCGCTTTCAATATCGGGGATCGACACAGGCTTTCAATACTCATTTGGAGGCGAAGGCCGAACCCTTTTGCTGCACCTTCGATATCGCTTGGATGAGGGGGATTGGCATGATTTGCCGGTCAGCGGCTATGAAATTCTGCCTGGCTCCAGCACAACGAATGACGTCAGCATTCCGCTTTCACAGGAATCCGACTTGCAGGATATTTCAGTTCCAGTGGAGTTCCGGTTCTACCTGTACTCTGCTCAGGAAGATGCCCGATACCATCCCGTCTCCATGTATCGATCGGAGGGGGCTGAACTCATGCTGAGGGGCTCGGTTGAAACAGTTGGAGTTCCGGGAGTCCCGTCCGGCTTGAGAGGGGTCATTCAAAACGGTCAAATCATGCTGGCGTGGAATCCGCTTGCAGGAGTGGACCGCTATCGGGTGCGATGGGGCAGCTCCGCTTTCAGCCTGAGTAACGTAGTGGATGATTTGTCTCAGGCCAGTTTGGTGATGACCGATCCGTCCATTCCCGCGTTCTTCTATACGGTCGAAGGCGTGAACAGCTTTGGTGCTGGAGTCGCCTCGGAGCTGTGTCGCGTCGGCCTCAATCCCAATCGGGCTCCTGTGTTGGTTGGGATTGGATTAAAGAGTGTCGCCCCGGGGCAGACGATTACCTTCCAGATCGAAGCCGCGGATGAGGATGGGGATGCTCTTCAGTATGCGGCGGAAGGTGCCCTGCCTCCATCAGGCTGATACAAGACTGCCTATACTTGGCGTCTCCAAGCACCAGTAGGTGCCTTGGGTGTTCTCCATGGCCGGATGGCTTTGGAGGAAGCGATGTGGCTGCATGGGCCTTGTGGATAGAGTCGGATAGGTAGTTCGCCTCAACCTGGTGCGGGGATTTCCCGAGTTGGGGAAGGGGCCGGGACGCTGGAGATATGGAGCAACACGCGTGGAAAGGTCTGAGGCGTCTCATTGGAGTCCCGCGTTTACTTGGTCTGATGCGGGGAGGTCCATTCAGGGTGAAGGAAAAAGAGAGTCTCACTCAAAGGCACAAATGGCTGATTCACTGATGGACACTGATCAGAATGTGCTTCCATATTCCTATTTCTTTGTTTCGTGAGCGCAAGCGGGCGTCTTGAGTGAAGACGCTGCATGCAGCGTCGAACGGGCGTGAGACTATCGATGGAATATTCCAACTGGTAAACATGATACAACTGCGCGAGCGGGATGCTCCCGCTACCTTGGTGTGGGGCTAGAAAAAAGCGTGAATGCGTTCGAGTATCGACTTGTCAGACAGGGGAGCGATTGGTTGAGTAAATGGCGATACCCGTCATACAAATCTAACTCCCTATGATGAGGAGTGTGTGCGCCTATGGACCCGTCCGAAGCTCAGGTTAATGCCGTCCGAAAGATCTTAGGTTTGATGTCTCCGCGGCGTCAGGCTCTGGAACTCGCGCTGATTGAGGATCCTTTGGTTCTGCATCTGTATACCATCGGCTATGACGTGAATTGCGGTCTCATTCCTTTATGGGGTATTGTGTACAACCGGAATGTCGATCGATGCACCCTTTTGGAGATCTATTGGCAGATCTGGCCCGAATTGGACGAAAGTTACAAGGAGAGAGTGGACCCGGGCTGGGATTGGTATGCTATTTGCGATACGATCGAAAAGCGATGTTGCGCATTGAAGAACGTAAAGTGCCGGTATGCGATGCAGTTGCACTTGAAACCGGTCATGTTGGAGTATTCGTCGCGGGTTCCCTCTTATATGACCAACGGCAATGAGGGGATTGTGGTTACGGATGACGACATCGACATTCCCGATTCATACTGGAAGGGAGGCGCTTACCCCATCCCGGGAGGTGATGCATTCAAGTATTGGTATGAGGACAGGATGTCTCAGTATTTGACAGTATCCTGTAGCCCAAATAGGATGAAACTGAAACCCGGAGTAACTTCAATTGACGACGGAGCATCATTCTTTTGGATAACTGCAGAAGATGAAATTGAGATGGTAGGACGTGATGAGTTTATTGTGCATAAATCCATTGAAGATAGTATCGTTGATGTGTCATGTAGATGGGATAATATCGAAATGCTGAGAGTTCATATGAACGAATCAGATATAATAATCGATACCCCATGGAAAGAGACGATTCGCCAGATCGGACTGGAGATTTAGGGAGGGGGTTCGATGAGTCAGGATCAGATGCTTTCTTCGTTGCAGGAGGATGGTTTGTGGGAAATGAACCCAGGCCATAATCAAGTCGCGGAACTTTCAGGTTGCATACACGCTTGTGGACATGACGTTAATAATGAGCCCTGTTTCGTCGTATTCGAGGCCTTAGTATGAAAGCTGAAGAGCGAGATGCGCCGGAGCCCGATCGCTATGCAGTTTGCGCCAGTGAAGGATCTCCTATTCTGGAATTCTACAGGGGAGTTTTTGACTCGTGTTTTGTCCTGCTGCACCCGTTCATCAAGCCGAACACAATTCCAATCGCGAGGTTTTGCTCTGACTCATATCCATCCAAGATGGAGCTGAAAAATGGGACGGAGCCGGTTTCATGGATGCACATTCTAGAGGTGTCAAATTTGCAGAGCCTCGCTCAGATAGATGTTGGTCTGAGAACCGGGATTTGCGGGCTCAGAGAGGTCAATGAGAATCGGGATTATGAGGCTGAGATATCACGGATCGAGCAGATGGAGAACATCGTGCGGCCGGTTGAGGGATGCCTTCCGGAAATGATTCAGGATAGGATACTCTCATCGCTGCAGGAAATGGGTTATCGGTGCGTGTGGATCGGTGATGAATTCGGTTCCGGGCGGGAGTTCCATGGTATTGATGATTTGAAGGATACCGATTTCATGCCTATCCACGGTTCGATCTTTACCCCGGACCATCGGGTATTGATCACGACGCATTGGGATAGCCACTTCTCTTTGGTTTGTTCTGACCGGGGCAGGCTGAAGTCCTTTCTGTCAACCGGAGACTACGAAGGTTTTTGGTGCGAGGATGATACGGAGATCTACTGGAGTCTTCGAAGTAAAAACACGTTGGCTGAACTAGATGCACCTTAGTTGTGTGAAGGATGAACCGATATCTACACCGCGATCCACAAGCTTGGGAATCCGATGTGACTGTGCGGCATGAAAGGAAAGCTATGAAGTTACTTGTTGATAGGGAAGCTGATGCATTGTATTTGCGTTTGGATGATTCCCGAATTTTTGAATCTCAGGAGGTATCCTCAGGGATAGTTTTAGACTACAATGAGGACAACCAGGTGGTTGGCATTGAAGTGCTTCGTTTGTCCGAACGAACTCCACATCTTGATTTGGAAGAATTGCAGTACAAAAGTGCATAACCCGAAGCGTGACGGATCAAGAGCCGAAGCCCACCTAGGGTGGGTGAAGAAGATATCCTCGCTCAGCGTGTCCGGCGTAGTCTGGCGGTAGCCTGACGAAGAGGGGAGCCGCGGAGACGCAGGGGGAAGATCGACAGGATGCATTCTTCGTAGCGGAACGCGTGAGCGTTTCGTCTTTGGGGGCTAGGGTTGGAGAAGAAGAGGGGCTGTCACCACGAACGGCACGTCGCGCCAGAACACCTGGTTGTGGGGAACTGAGTAAAAGAAAAAGAATACAAAGTGAAACACGACATTGATACCCGGCGGG
>JAFGAQ010000085.1 GCA_016933595.1 Opitutales bacterium
CAGACAGGATGAACAGGATGGTTTGGAACAACGCTTACTGCGCTTCGCTGGATAGCATCGGCCTGCGGCCTCGCCAAAAGGTTTGGACCGACGAAGCACCCAACCGGCTCCCACAACTGCCTGTCCAAGCACGGGCAGAGCGGGAACGCAGGTTAGGGAGAACGGTCCTACTCAACAATCAGTTGCACCCATTGGAATCCACGACCCCGCCAATCTTTGACAGACAAGACGAACGTGTAGGTCCCTGCAACCGTTGGAGCTCCTGAAACAACCTCGGTTTGACGATTCAGCAGCACTCCATCGGGAAGGGTTCCACCCGCCAGAATGAAACCAAACGGTGGTTTGATGAAGTCCCAGAATGGGACCAGCTCAAAACGGGAGTTTATCGGCACGCGTGCGACAAACACCTCGGTTTCGGCAGGCGCTGTGTGAGATGGCCCTGAGAGGACATTCAACGAGTGGGTTGCTCCATTCAAACTCACGGAGGTGAACAATGGGTGCAAGGTCGGAGGAATCACCTCGATCACGAAGTTCAGATCCAACTGATCCGCCCCGCTGACCAAACGCACCGTAAACGAATAGGTGCCAGTGGTCGGGGTTACCCCCTGAAGCTCACCATCCGCGATTTTCAGTCCCTTTGGAAGCACACCGACCACAGAATACGCGATGGGATCCTTTAAGAGATTCCCGACATTCAAGTGGTATCGCTGAAAACTCTCAGTATTCGCAAACAAACGGTAGTCGATCGACTGGAATATCGGCCCGGCCACCGGCTGGGAGGGAGAACCACCTCCCGGAGCATAGTTGACTGGCACGACAAGTGTGGTGATCGACTTCCCGGGAAGACTCAGAGGAGTGGACAGGTTGACACTGCCAAGGTCGGCGTAGTATCCACCTTCACTGGACTGATAGGCCGTTGCGATGGTACCACCCGATGCGCCAGCACCCAATACCACACTACGCTCCAGGGTTCCCCGGTTGATAACGACCACCGTGGCCGACTTGCCATCGGGACGCAGATACGCAGACGCTTTCACAAAACCATCCCCTCCGCTGATGCCGATCCGGCGATACCCCTTATCCACATGTTTCGAGAAGTGCTTGATGGTGTAATAGTGAGGCATCACCGCGTAGTCGCCACTAGAAGTGACCGCGATCATGGTATCGGGTGAGGCATTCCACAGGAGCTTCCAATACACATAGGCGGATGCATTCGCCTCCACTACCGTGTTGTGAATCACCACTGCGCTGTCGATCCAGTCAAAATCCTCTTTCGAATACTCAGTCATGAAGTTCGGCTTATCTCCAAACTCATCCCGAACCATATTCAGGCGGGAGATCGATCCATCAATCTGTGAGCTGTTGTAGATGTCATAGATGTGATATGCATAGGCACCAATCCATGGTTGGGTCTTCAACGGAGTGGCAAATTCCCGGAAGGAGTTCAGCGAGGAATCCCACCCGGCCTGACCGATATTTTCAACTTCGGGTCCAATCATCATCGGAACCTGGGGACGGCCCTGAATGGCGTTCCATATGGCGTCCGAGGCTTGATCATATCCGGGTAAACCGTCGGCCTCCGTCGGTCGCCAAGCACACGACTCCCATGTGGCGACATAACCGGGTTCATTCTGGAAACTCAGGTAGTCAGGATACCACCCAAGATTGTCGAGGACATCCACCCAATACTGGGCAAATTCCTCATACATGAATCCACTTCCATCGCTGGCAAGGGTCCCTCCAACCAGATTACTGTTGTTCTTGAGGTATTCAGGAGGCGTCCACGAACTCAAGAGCACCTTGATATTCGGATTCGCGGCCTTCGCAGCGTCGAAATACCATTTCGCAGCATTGAAAGAATCCTGCTCTGCCATGTTCTGCGGAGCTGTGTTGTTCGGGTATCCCTGAGGGTAATACCAGTTTTTCAGGCGCAAAATGTCGATTCCCAGGTCTTGGAACATGATATCCATGATTTCCTCCGACTTCGATCCGTAGAACGGCCATGCGCTATACCAGGACAATGCCGCTCCAAAACCAACCATCTCCTGATACTTGCTCGAAAGATCCAACGTCAAGGTAGTGACATCCACTTGCGTCTGCACCGGAACCACCGCAATATTATCGATCGAAAAAGTTCCCAGCTCAGTAAACTGGATACGGATCGACGGTGAGATTTCCTGCGCGGTAAAAGTCCAGGTGTATTCCGCCCAATCGCCCGTCATTCCAAAAGCCTGTTCCATATACTGGGTGTTCTGGATCACCATCTTGAGCGTCCCTCCCGACGACAAACTCTTGCCGTCGAAAGTCAGGGTGTATTCTTCCCCGGGAGTAAGGATCAAAGTTGGTCCAAGGGACTGAATACTCCATGGGTTGGTCCCCAAGACCGATACTGCAGTCTGAAGAGAAATCCCGTCATAATCCATGATAGCCGAATAAGCCGCGGATGCACCATCCTGTGCCAAATGGGTCCATCCGTTGTCGAATCCTTGTTCGAAATTTCCGTTATCGACCAGATTGCCGGCAGGCGGTGGAGTCCCGGGATTGACAGCCGCGACCGACACACTATCGATCCAGAAAACGCCTTGCTCCGGATACTGTATCCTCACCGAAGGAGATGCCTCCTGCGCGGTAAAGGTCCATGTGTATTGGGCCCAGTCGCCCGTTAACGCGAAGGATTGGGCAAGGTAAACCGAATCCTGCACCACCATTCTTACCTGCGTTCCCGGATTGGATGCCTTGCCGTAGAATGTCAGTCGATACTCATCTCCGTTGGTCAAGGCGAGAGAGGATCCAAGCGACTGAATACTCCAAGAGTTCGCGCCCGATGTATCAACCTGCACCTCCATCGCCACTCCGGCGTATGCGACACTGGTCACTTCCTTGTAGCGAGCGACTCCTCCATCCTGCGCGAGGTTAGTCCATCCGTCCGCAATTCCGCGTTCAAAATCCCCGTTATAAAGGAGGTTTGAGGATGCAGCCGGGGTGGACGGGATCACGGATATCATATCCAACTGATAGGTCGCGACCGCCAGATACTGGATACGAATAGAAGGGTTCTCCTCTCCGGCCGTAAAGGTCCATGAATAGCGTTGCCACTCTGTCGTGAGGGAAAAGCTCTGCTCCGCGTAGCCACTGTTCTGCAACACCATCTTGACCGATGTCGCATCGACTGACGCCCGACCGTAGAACGACAGGATATAGCTCTGACCGTTGGTCAGGGTGAGATCCGGACCGAGGGACTGGACACTCCACGCATTCGAGCCCAATGCATCGATTTGGGCCTGAAGCGAGGTGCCATCGTATGCACCTAGCGTAATACCGGAATACGTGGCGACGCCTCCGTCTCCCGCAAGATGATTCCAACCGTTGGTGACTCCGGATTCAAAGTCGCCATTGGTCACAAGGTTCTGAGCCTGCGCACCATGGCACAGACTAATCAGGGCCGCCGTCAGCAATAGACGCAGCACATGGTGGATTCGTATCATTGAACGTTTCATTGGGCTTTTTCAGGGTTCGTGATTCTCCTGGATACGAATACATGGGACAGCCTTTCAGTGTTCGAGGGGGGTAATCAATTTCGCCACATTCTCTTCGGCAGGTGCGTGACCAATCCCATCGAAAAAAATGTCAAAGCGTGCTCTAGCGAACAAAAAAATAGTCCGCAAGCTCTTTCACTGCAGGTTTTTAAGAAATATGCTGTATTCGGGCATTCCGAGCATTTTCCCGCAATTCCGATGAGAAAAACAACTACCTATCCTCATTTTCCAACATCCTATCCGTCGTGAACGATTCAC
>JAFGAQ010000086.1 GCA_016933595.1 Opitutales bacterium
AGACGCCGAAGACGCGCTCTCGGTGATCCGGAGCAGGCCGTTCTTGGGATCGTTTCCATCGCTCACACCGGATCACCCGCAAGCCCATCTCTTCGAACGGCTAATCTTTGAGGAGCACGGACTCACACCTGCCGGGCATCCATGGCTGAAGCCGGTTCGGAAAACGGAAACAAACGCGCCCCGGAACAGCCCGTTTTTTGAAGTCGCAGGCTCCGAAATTCATGAGGTCGCTGTTGGGCCAGTCCACGCTGGAATCATTGAACCCGGACACTTCCGTTTCCAGTGCACGGGAGAAAAAGTCCATCATCTCGAGATCGCGCTGGGATACCAGCACCGCGGGATTGAAGCTGCGCTGACCGGTGGACCATTTCCCTCGGGCATCAAGCAGATCGAAGCCTTGGCAGGCGACACATCGATCGCGCACACCACGGCATATGCCACTAATCTGGAGGTGCTTGCTGGAACGGAGGCTCCGCTTCAAGCTCAATGGATCCGGGCAATCGCGTTGGAGCTCGAACGCCTCGCCAACCACACCGGAGACATCGGCGCATTGGCCAATGACGTGGCTTTTATCCCGACATCCTCGGCTTGCGGCCGGATCCGGGGCGATTTCCTCAACCTGACGGCCATGATATGCGGCAACCGTTTCGGACGATCCCTTGTGACCCCCGGAGGCTGCCAATTCGACCTCGAACCCGAACGCGCATGTCGCCTGCGCGAACGGCTCCTGGTTTCCCTCTCCGAAGTCGAGCAAGCCGCCCGTTGGCTGTGGGAATCCTCCAGTTCACGGGCCCGATTCGAGCGCATCGGCACAATCACCCCCGAAGATGCCGCAACAATGGGCATGGTCGGCCCGGCTGTGCGGGCTTGCGGGCTCGTCAGAGACGTCCGATTTGACCATCCGGCCGGATGGCATCGTTTTGCTCAGATCCCCGTTTCCGTGTGGCCCGATGGAGATGTTCAGGCAAGAGCACGGGTGCGGTGGCTCGAGATCCGCCAATCCGGAGAATTCCTCAAGGAACAGCTTGCCGCCGCTCCGAACGGTCCGCTCACCACATCCATGCCTCCTCTCATGCCCGACACCCTCGCCGTCACTCTTGTCGAAGGTTGGAGGGGCGAAGTCTGCCATGTCGCGATAACGGACTATCGAGGTCGTTTGAAAACCTGCAAGGTAACCGATCCCTCCTTTCATAATTGGACTGGATTGGCCCTTGCCATGCGCAACCAAGCCATTTCGGATTTTCCAATCTGCAACAAGAGCTTCAACCTGTCCTACTGCGGATTCGACCTGTAGCCAACCCCTTTTTGCTATGTCCACCTTCGATGTACTGTTCCATCGTATCCAAACGGGTTGCGAAACCATCGCCTATCCGGACGGGCCGGCTCCCGCCCTCCCCGACCGTCATGGAGGAGCCCTACAGCTGGACTCAACACGCTGCCTGGACTCATGCCGCGCATGTATGGATATTTGTCCGACCCAGGCAATTCGCCGCACACAGGACAAGAATGGAATCGACCTCGACCTCGGACGATGCCTCTTCTGCGGATCCTGTGTTGAGGTGTGCCCGACACAGGCCATTACGCACACCAACAACCACCGGATGGCGGTTCGAAAGAAGGACGATCTCATCCTTGGGGCCGGCGCACGCAGCCAGCTCCGCCTTGCGGAGGATCTCGGGACCAAGCTCATCTCTCTGCTCGGTCGTTCCATCCGCCTCCGGCAAGTCAGCGCCGGAGGTTGCAACGCATGTGAGGCGGACATCAACGTGTTGGGAACCATCGGGTGGGATCTCGGACGCTTCGGTATCCAATTTGTGGCGTCGCCGCGGCACGCCGACGGCATCCTCATTACCGGACCCGTATCAAAAGGCATGGAGCTCGCCCTTCGGAAGACCTGGGATGCGATTCCCGAACCCAAGATTGCCATCGCAGTCGGGGCTTGCGCCATCTCCGGCGGGCCATTCCATGCCAACCCCGAAACACACGCTGGCGCCGACGGCATCCTCCCGATCGACCTCTATATTCCGGGATGTCCGCCCCATCCCCTCACCATTTTGGATGGACTACTCCGAATGCTCGGAAAACTTGGCAAAGAATAATCTCTTGCATGGAGATTCAGGTTGACCCATTTTGATACTCAAACCCGGAGGATCTTATCACATCAGAACGCCAAATCGGTCTTGGTAGATTGTGACAAATGATCTTACCAGGCGTGAAATTCGATTTCGAACACAACTGGAACAATGGTTCTCTATTTTTGGATCGCGGCGGGAAGTGCAATCGGGGGGATGTGCCGCTTCGCGCTGTCTGGACTGGTCGCCCATCGTTTTGGAGAAACGCTCCCTTGGGGAACCTTTGCCGTCAACTTCATCGGATCCTTCCTGATCGGATTCATCGCTTGCCTTTCGGCTCCGGATGGAAGACTGCTCATTGGCCCAACGTCCCGGCACCTCCTCATGACTGGAATCCTCGGGGGATTCACAACCTACTCTTCATTCTCGTTGCAAACCCTCAACCTCGCAAGAGACGGCGACTTCGTAAGAGCTGGAGCGTATGCCACCGGCACACTGATTCTATGTTTCATTGCTGTGTGGCTGGGTCATGTGATTGCTTCCTGGATCAACACCGCAAACCCAATCTAAACCCTCCATCATGAACCTTCCCACAAACTCACTGCTATTGCGCATCTACATCGGGGAAGCCGATCGTTTCGAAGGCAAGCCTCTTTATGAAGCAATTGTACTCAAGGCACGCGAAAACGGGTTAGCTGGAGCAACCGTTCTAAGAGGCCCCATGGGATTTGGGGCCGCAAGCCGAATTCACACGGCAAAGATACTCCGGCTTTCAGACGACCTTCCAACTGTAATCGAAATTGTCGACAAGCCCGAAAGAATCGAAGGATTCTTAACGATTGTAGAGTCGATGGTCGACGGGGGTCTTGTAACTGTTGAAGAAATCCACGTCCTCCATTATCGCAGTCACCGAGCTACTCGCTAACTACCCAGAAACAATCTGACTTCCGCTGCTCGGCGGGACTCACCCTTTTTGGCCGGAATTGCGGATCTCCTCCCTCAGTTGACGCCAACGCTCAAGCCGCTCCGCCACACCCGCCTCCGCTCCGGATGGCTTCGGGTAGTAAAACCGCTCAGGGTGATCCATGTAGAACTGTCCGCTCACCCCCTCCGGGTAATCGTGACTGTAGAGGTAGTCCTTCGCGTGTCCCAATCGCTTATTGGCAGCACCTCCTTTATCCCTCAGCCACAGAGGAACAGTCTGAACTCCATGTTCCCTCAAATGGGCCCTGGCGCGGTTGAGCGCCTCATATGCCCGATTGCTCTTGGGACAAGTGGCGAGAAAGACGGTAACGTGGGCCAGATTGATCTCACATTCCGGGCGCCCGATGACTTCACAGGCCTGAAAGGCAGCCATAGCCAACAACAATGCGCGCGAATCCGCCATCCCGACATCCTCCGAAGCCAGGATAACCAGACGCCGCGCAATGAAGCGGGGGTCCTCTCCTCCTTCCAGCATCTTGGCCAACCAATAAAGGGCGGCATCGGGATCGCCTCCCCTCATGCTCTTGATGTAGGCGGACGCCGTGTCGTAATGCTCGTCCTCATCCGCATCGTAGCGAATCCGGCGCTCAGCCGCGTAACGGGCGATCACGGCTTCATCGATCACCCCGCCATCATCCACCAACCCCGCAAGCAACTGCAGGGTATTCAACGCCTGCCGCAAATCGCCTCCCACAAGGGTCGCGATATCGAGCAGGCATTCCGGCTCGCATCGGATGTTGCGTTGCCCGAGACCCCGCTCACAATCCTTAAGAGCCCGGCCCAGCAAGGCGGCTATTGCATCAGGGGCCAAGGGCTCGAGACGGATCAGATGACATCGGCTTAAGAGCGGCGGATTCACGTAGAATCCGGGGTTGTGCGTCGTTGCCCCGATCAGGGTCACGGTGCCCCTTTCCACATCAGGCAGCAACAAATCCTGCTGGGATTTGTTGAACCGGTGAATCTCATCGATAAAAAGCAGGCTGCGCTTTCCCCTGAGATGGCGGTTCCTCGCCTCCTTGAGAACCTCCCTCAATTCCGCCACGTTGGAAGCCACCGCATTGAGCCGGATGATGTGGCTATGGGTTTCGCGGGTCACGATCTCGGCCAAGGTCGTCTTGCCGGTGCCCGGGGGACCATACACGATCAAATTGAGCCGCTCTCCTCTCGAGAGCGCCTTGCGCAACATGGTATCCGGACCCAGCACATGCTGTTGTCCGACCATCTCATCAAAGGTCCTGGGACGCATACGCGCCGCAAGAGGAGCATCCGCAGCTACCGCGTCGATGCTATCTTCGCCTGCATCATCCTCACCAAAGATGCTTTGTTGATATGCGCTCAAAACCTGGCTGACTCCACTCTGGCAACCCTTCAGGCCAATCCTGAGCGCCGCGCCTTTACCCAGCCGATAACCTTGGCATCACTATCCCGGCTTGCCCATACATGCCGCAGAAACTCAGCAGGGTGGATATTCGAGTCCCGGAAGAACTTGCGATCGCCCCCACAGCCGTACATCACGTCATCCGCAAGCTCTCCCCTGAGCTTCGCACGGGCTTTGGCCAACAGACGGGGCAGCCAAACGATTCCATCGACATCCGCATCCTTCGGAGGCAGCGAGGCGGAATCCACCCGCTTACCGGAAGGTTGCTGCTGCTGGATCACCATGAAGTAATCACGCCGGGCTTCACAAATCATCAGGAACGTCTCGAAATCGGGCTCACTGTAGGTACAGAAATCCTCCACGTAATCATAGATATCCATGGCACGGAGCCCGAGGTCATCCATAAAGTCCCGTTGAGAACGATCAAAATAACCTTGGGGATTGCGATCTCCTTTTTGGTAGCGTTCAAGCGCAAACTCCCAAAGTGCCTTAAGGTTTTTCTGGTATTCGTAGTGGCTGGTCATGAGAGATAGGATATCAGGAGTTTCTGCGTTTTCTCAAATCGCGTTTTGCGATTTTCCCCGAAGAATCCACGGAAGCCAACGAGTCCGGAGACTTCGCCTTGCCTTCATGTATCCGGAAATCGATCTGACGCTTGAAACGATCCACACGCTCGACGACGACCTCAATTTTCTGGCCCACCCGATAGACTTTGCCGGTGCGCCGTCCGACCAGGGAAACGCCATCCCGTTCAAGGCCATACAAATCGTCTCCCATGGTGGAAATATGGACCAACCCGAACGCCATCGAGTCCGCAAGCTCGACGAACATCCCATGGTTCTTGATGTCGGTCACAATTGCGTCATAAGGTGTGCGAACCGGACGACTCAGGTCCTTTTCGAAGAACTCCATCAGCTTGGTCTTCACGGTTTCCCGCTCCGCTTCCGTACTACGCGACTCGGTGATACTCAGGTGCTCGGCAATACTGGCCATCTGCGAGGCCGAAAATGCGACGGCCTCGTCCAGTGGCGCGGTGGAGAATCCCTTTTTCCTGAGGTATGTGTCAAAAACCCGATGCACAATCAAGTCCGCGTATCGACGAATCGGAGAGGTAAAATGGGTGTAGTTGTCCATACTCAGACCGTAATGCCCATCCGGTGTGGAACGGTAGCAGGCCTGCTTCAGGCTTCTCAAAAACTGCACCTTCAGGGTGTGTTCCTGCGGGTGTTTCTGGATGCGCTGCAGCATCTTCACAACCTCCTTGCGGTTGCTCAGATCGCCAACCTGAACCCCGAACGTGGCATAGTATTCGGACAATTCGACGAGTTTTTCATCGTCCGGCTTGTCATGCACCCGATAAACCAGAGCCAACTGGGCCCCCTTCAGATCCTTCGCCACCGTCTGGTTGGCCAAAAGCATCCACTCTTCAACCAGTTGATGGCTTTCATCGGATTCGTGTTTCACGATGCGGTCGGCGTAACCATTCGGATCCACATAGATTTTCACCTCCGGCATATCGAGATCCAAACTCCCCTTTCGCATGCGGGCCTCGCGCAATCCCGATGCGATTGACCACAGGCTCTTGAGTGCCTTTCGGATCGCATCCATCTCAGCATCCGACAGATCCGCCACCGGCTTTCCGGTGTTGCCGGTTTGGTGAGACGGGGGCATCGGCATTGCCCGAATGGCGTCGGAAGACAATCCTCTCATAAAGGTCAATGCCTGCCCGTAGGTCAGACGCTTCCGACTCCGGATCACTCCATTGAAAAAACGGTGTCCCTTGAGTTTACCCTGCTTGCTGAAGTGAAACTCCACACTCTTCACCAGCCGGTCCTGATCTTCCACCAAACTGCATAACCCGTTCGACAAACGCTCCGGAAGCATCGGAATCACAGTCCCAACCAGATAAGTCGAGTTGCCCCGCTTCTTCGCTTCCTTGTCGAGTGCCGAACCCGGCCGGACGTAGTGGGACACGTCTGCGATGTGAACCCCAATCCTGAGATCACCCCCTTCCAGATACTCCAGACTCAGCGCATCGTCAAAATCCTTCGCATCATCCGGATCAATCGTCAGAGTGAAAACATTCCGAAAGTCCTTCCGCTGCTTCAAAATGGCGTCATCGATCTGATCGGGGATATCCTTGAGCTCAAAATCCACGCATTCCGGAAACTCGGGCGACAAGCCGAACTTGTGCAAAATCGACCGGTATTCCGCCATCGGGGTGTGGGTCTCACCCAGCACTTCAACGATCTCCCCCTCGGGATTCACGTGCCGCTGTTTCCACTCATGGAGACGCACGACCACCTTGTCATTCACTTTTGCCTTTTCACCGGCGGGGCTATCGGCTGGATCCCCTACAATAATATCATGAATCAGGCGCGGATCGTCCGGAATTACGTAGTGGAAAAACTTCGTGCTCGCCAAGGTACCGGTAACCGTGTCCCTCGCGCGTTTGAGGATGCGGATAACCTTGGCAGTTTTACGGTCCGGATCATCCACACTCCGCCGTGCATACTTTTTCCATTTCGGCTTTTTGGTTTCACGGATCATACGGGCAACCACCCGGTCTTCGTGCAAGGCCACCCAAGTATCCTCCGCCTTCACCCACACCGGCTCGAACGTAGGCTGTCCGGGCGTAATGACCGGATGAATCATGGCCGAACCGCTCTGTCGGAACCGGATCACTCCAGTGATCAGATCCGCATCTTTTGGCAAACAATACCGGTTCCCCTTGAGGCGAACCAGTGTTCCGCTCTGCAGGCACTCTTCGACGATGGCTTCGAGTTCACCCATCTGTGCCTTGCCCAGATGCAGCGACTCTCCCAGCTCTTCAATCGTCAGCGGCACATAGTCCGGCTGCTGCATCTGCTCCATCAATTTCCATTCCATATCCAATCCTTTCGGCTCTTTCCGGAAAAATCCGCCAATTATACCTCATAGGTTCTACCGGGCTCCGGATCGAGCACCTTGCAGGAGCCATCATGTTGAGTCAGGTGCTCCTTGAACCACGATCGGGCTTCCGTGTCGCCGTGAGTCAACACCACCGCTTCGGGCTCCATACCCTCAACCAGTTTCAAAAGCTCCTCACGGTCAGCATGGCCGCTCAAGTCATAAACTTCAACCGGTGAGCGCAGTTTGACATTCAAATCATAAGCATCAAACGACACCGTGTCCCCCTGTTTTGCCGAGCGGAGTTTTCCGCCGGGCGTATCGGGATCGCAATACCCCACAAAATGAATACGGTTTCGCTCCGATCCCACAAGGGTCGCCGCCGCCTGATACGACGGGGTGTGTTCCACCATCATGCCACTGCTCAACACATAAATGCCAGGTGGCATGGAGCCCTGACCCGGAACCTTGGGATACCTGGGTTCTCCAACCTTCAGCTCATGCAGGATTCTTCTCCGGAAACGAACCAGTCCGGTGTCTTTCGCAATATCATCAAAATAGTCCACCAAATCCAATCCAAGCCCGGCACTGAAGACCGCGCTTTTAGGTATATCGCCCCTCTTCATGGCCTGATGGAGCATCGCCATGATCTCCTGCAAACGCCCCAAGGCAAAAACCGGCAGCAAACAGCTCCCCCCTCCCTTCAAGGTCTCGCTCATGCTGGCATACAGGCGAGCACACTCCTCTTCCCGGCTGCGCCCTTTCGCGCGCTGCGTGCATCCGCGCGTCGTCTCCGTGACCACAATATCCACCTGCATTTCGGGGATCCATGCTCCGGGAAGCGTCAACTGGTCATCGAAGAGAATATCGCCCGTAATGAAGATACTGGCATCCTCATGCTGAACCAGAACCGATGCAGCCCCCACCACATGGCCCGATGGATACAGCACAATCTCGAGCTTATCCTTTCCCTTCTTCAAAACTTTCGGAGTGTCAAAGCGCAGCGCTTCATACTGATGCTCAATGCGCTCCACTTCAGCGAAAGAAAAAAACGGATACTCCGGAATCGACTGCTCCCGCGCCTGACGCTTCATCACATTCACCGAATTGCGGAGCATCCGGCCGGCCAGCATCCGAGTCGGAAGGCTCATAAAAACGGGCACATCGGGATACTTCTTGAGCAAAAGCGGCAAGGACCCCAGATGATCCAAATGGCAATGGGTGAGGATCACAAAATCAATCGGAGGCTCCCCATTCAGCAAGTCCAGCAAAGGCAGCGACGCTTTCCCGGTTTCCTTCGGATGGATCCCGGAATCCACCACGAAACGGAACGATCCGACCTGATAGAGACTGGAGTTTGCTCCAATCCCACCCAGCCGATTTAAATCAGTATAATTCATCAATATCCTGTGTGCTCCAGAACGCGGGGTTCCGCAAGCCATCTTTCACGACTCAAAGCATTCCGAATACTTCATCAGGACTGAGCATCCGAAACGTCCAGCTGGGATCGAATCCAAGCGGGATCACACGTAGTTCAATTCCGAATCGTGCTTGCGCAAACGAAGGTGTCGAACGCAATTGGAAATCCAAGTTGTCCTTATTCGAAAGTGAGCATTGGCCAGTCGTCGGTTCGGAAAGGTGAAGCTGGAAGGCGTTGATCGTTCATGAGGTTTGCATGGATCGGATTGTCCGA
>JAFGAQ010000087.1 GCA_016933595.1 Opitutales bacterium
GATACACCACAGATGGCGTTTTTGGGATGGGGTATTACCCTACGAAGTTCCCCTTCCCGTCGGGATGGGCCTGGAAAGCGGGCACCTTTCCTCCCCATACTACGGAGATATCAGATAGTGGTCGGTTGCAGCGGGTTCTCAATCAGACCATTGGTGATTGCGTAGCGGGTGAGCCCGGCGGTCTCGTGAATGTCCAGTTTGCGCATGATGCTCGCCCGATGCTTTTCCACCGTTTTTATTCTGATGCCAAGATCACTGGCTGTTTCCTTATTTGCTCTGCCTTCGGCGATAAGCTGCAACACCTGACGCTCTCGGGAAGACAATTGGGCGATTGCTCCAAGCGGGCTCTTCTGCGGGAATGGCATCGCGGGTTTGACGCGATCAAGGTGCCGGGCAACTGAAGGGCTGAAGTGAAACTTACCAAGGTGAACGGCCCGAATAGCCTTGCAGACTTCGGAGGCTGAGCTCTGTTTTCGCAGAAATCCCTTCACCCCGTTCTGGACCGCTTTAGTGATATAGGCATCCTCACAGTGAGCGGAGAGAATAAGGATCTTGGCGTCGGGTGCGGATTCAAGCAACAGCGAGGTGGCCTCCAGTCCGTTGAGATCGGGCATCGCAATATCCATAAGGATGATATCCGGAGTCAGCTTGAGCGCGAGTTCAATAGCTGCCCGCCCGTTCGAAGCCTCCCCAACGACTTCGAAATCACGCTCCATGCTGAGCAATTTGCAGAATCCTTGCCGCACGATTTTGTGATCGTCCGCGATGAGAATGGAAATGGTTTTCATACCAGAATACGATTTGATGTGGTTGGCCTTTGTGCCCTTCTACTTTGACAACGACAGGTGGGAGCCCACCGGAATGATCGCCTCGATGGTGGTCCCTTCTCCCCGCTCGGATTCAATGTGAAAAATGCCCCCGACCATCTCCACCCGTTCGCGCATGCCCAAGAGGCCCAGGCGCTTTTTATGGCCCATGCCCTGAAGCTGGGATTCGATCCTGAATGATTTGCCGTCATCTTTAATCCGGAGGGTGAAGAGATTATCATCACAAGAGAGTGTAATCTGGACTTGGGAAGCTCCCGCGTGACGATCCACATTTGTCAGGGCTTCCTGCACCACCCGGAAAAGCACGGTTCTGCGCACACTATCGAGAATGTCCAGAGTGACCAGGACTTGCAGGTCGACCTTGATTCCCGTGCGTTTCTGAAATTGGTTTACGTAGGATTCTATCGCTGGAGCCAATCCGAGATCGTCCAATGCCATAGGCCTTAATTCACGGGCAAATTGGTGGACAATCCGAGCGGATCGTGCAACCAGACGTTGAGTGGTCCCGATGTTTTGGTTGAGACTGCTGATGTTGAGGGATGCCTTTTTTTTTAATGCCGCCAGGTGGACGTTCACCGCGACCAAAGACTGAGCGATAACATCATGTAGTTCTCGGCTGATACGTTTTCGCTCTTCTTCCTGAGTGAGCAGGATTTGCCGCGAAAGGTTGCGCAGCTGTGTGGCGTGCAGGTCTGCATCGGTTGGGCTCTTTCTCTTCCGACCCTCATCCCTTAACCGTTCTTTATCATTGAATTGCAACTGCTTAACGATGCCATGAAGATCACGGTTACGCTGCGCCAATTCTCCATTTCGCCGGCTCATCACTTCAATTATCCGAACATGACTGGCCTCGCTAGATCGACTGGGAGGCGCGTTTGCATACTGCGAAATAATACGAGCAAAAAAGGCTCCGGCCCTTGCGATCAAGTCCTTCTGCTCGGCGATTGAACAATCCGGCAGGATTGCGGATGCCAGCGCTCGCTCATGCAGCCTGGTAAATCCGCACGCCCGGAGTCCCGAAGCCAGCGCCTCTGCCCCCAATGCTTGAACCATAGAAGCTTTTGCTGGATGCGCCGTATGCGGCTTCTCCAACAGCTTCCGAAGTTCCGATTGATAGTGTTCGGAGAATTTGAGGATGTCGGCTTTCATAATGTCGGATCGCTCAAAGCGATTCACAGGGACGGGTGCTCTTCGAACTTATTGTCGAAACAGGTGAATGTCAAACCTCACCGCGTTCACAGAGATGAGGACTGACAAACATGCGGTATTCTCAAAATGGCTATTACGGACGGATGAAAGCATCTGAAGACTACAGTTGAGGGGAACTGCCGGTAGAACCGGCGCATTCCCCTTTTTTTTCTCCATCACATTCCCGGCTGTCGCCAGTCCGAATTACAGGCCTGTTCTGCGACCTGAAATGAAGCTCACAAGAATCATAATGACCGCTATTGCGAGCAGCACATGAATGAAGGATCCAATTGTAGTTCCGGATACGAGTCCGAGAACCCACAAGACGATAAGTACGACTGCGATTGTGTATAACATGGTGTTTTTCTGTTTATTGTTCATGGGTTGGAAGGTGGCCCACGCAACATGAAGAGTCGGAAATGAGACACCCTCCACTTCATGGTTTGGGCCGGTTGGTTGCTAGTTGTTGGAATGGGAAGCTGTCTTTACAGTGTTGTCCAAAACGGGAATCGTTCGAAGCAGCACTTCGACCCGACGGTCCCGGTATTGCATCGCGTCGCCAAAGGCACCGACTTGAATGCGATTGTCCGAAATTCCCGCGTTTTTCAGTGCGATACGAATGGCCTCAATCCTACGGGTCGCCATCGACCTGTTCTGTGGATTCGAGCTATTGGGGTTCGTATTTCCATCGAGACCGATCTCCAAGGTCGGGTTATTTTTGAGGTAATTGACGATCCCCGTAACCATGAGCCGCGCGTCACCATTCAGATCCGAACTATTGTAATCGAACCAGAAGTCCCGGTAAGGAGTCCATGCCAGGACAACTCCTGCGGTTCCCGATATTCCGGCGTCACCCCGATGTCCCTGGTCGCCTTGAGCCCCCACCGCACCTGCCGCGCCAGTGGGTCCAGTCACTCCGGCTCCTTCAACACCGCTTTTTCCCACGATCCCCTGAAGACCCGCATCGCCAGTTCGTCCGGTTGCCCCTGTTGGACCCACAAGCGTGTCACCGCGCATGCCGGTTTCACCTTGGAGGCCGCGATCTCCTACCGCTCCGGTCGGACCGCGTGCTCCCGTCATTCCAATGGTACTGGAGCCTGTTTGCCCCGTTTCGCCTCGTTCGCCCTGGGCACCAGCCGGACCTGCGATCCCTGTTGCGCCCTGTTTACCGACTACCACGCTACCTGCAGGCCCACGTTGTCCGGTATACCCTTGCTGTCCTGTAGGACCCGCTTGTCCCCGGTCACCGGTTGCTCCGACGATACCTGCTCCCGGAGCTCCTCTCGCTCCCGTTTCCCCTTGAATACCTGCAGGCCCCGATGGCCCTTGTGCACCGGCTGGCCCAACCAACTCATTCGTCCGGGGGGCATTGTAGGTGGACTGGTATCGATTCGATGGCTTGGTGGATTCACATCCCGTTGTCAAATAGAGGACGGGAATAGCCGCGAAACATGCCGTGACTCCTAGAATAAGGGTGCGCTTCCCTTGGGTTGTTACTGTTTTTTTCATCTGATTCTCCTGATTGGATGAGCATGGGTCTGGATTGTTGATTGCTCCGCTGACCCGGTGCACATGGTTCAGTGGACAATCTACACCCATTCTCCCCCTCATGAAATGGGGTTTTACCCTACCGGGAGGCCGATAGTCGCCTCAATCGAAGAACTGCGGTGTTAGGGACGCATGGTTTCATACACAAACGTCCCAAAGGCGACGGCTGAAGCCATCGCCTCCGGA
>JAFGAQ010000088.1 GCA_016933595.1 Opitutales bacterium
ATCGGAGATTTGCCTTTCGGACAAATTTCCCAAAAATGCTGTAACAATTCACAGCGGGCTTTCGTCTTGAAAGATATTGGGAGTAACCCAAGCTTCGCAATCCCTCCTCTATTTGCCGCAATGAGTATTCTCGAGATCAAAAACATCGCCAAGGCGTTCGGAAGCACGCGCGCAGTGGCTGGAGTATCCTTTCAGGTCGAGCCTGGGGAAATCTACGGACTTCTCGGGCCGAACGGGGCCGGAAAAACCACTACGATTTCGATCACATGCGGACTATTGAAACCCGACGCGGGGGAGGTTCGCGTGAACGGGTCTTCATTCTGGAGTGATCCGGTCAAAACCCGGAGGGTGATGGGGGTGGTGCCGCAGGACCTCGCACTCTATGAAGAACTGACCGGCAGGGAGAACCTCATCTTCTGGGGACAGATTGCCGGACTGGGAAAACCGGAGGCGAAAAAGAAAGCTTCCGAGCTTCTTGACGCGCTTTCGATGAGTGATCGGGCCAATGACACCATCAAACATTACTCAGGTGGCATGAAACGGCGGATTAATCTGGGCTGCGCTCTCATGCACCAGCCCAAACTCCTCTTGCTGGATGAACCCACCGTTGGGATCGATCCTCAGGCCAGAGCGAGTATCCTCGATTTCGTCCGGGATCTCGCCAGAAACGGCACGGGCATTCTCTACACCACCCATTATCTGGAGGAGGCGGAGTCGCTATGCCAACGGATTGGGATCATCGACAAAGGAAGGCTCCTGGCTGAAGGATCGCTTGCGGAGCTCCAGTCAAGGTTGGGCAAAGGGCAGCTCTACTCAATGGAAGCTGCATTCGGGGATGCGCCCTCCTCCATTTGGGATCAACTCGGGAAGGGATTCCGCATCGTGCAGCAGTCCGAAACACAAGTGCTCGTGGCCCCACACTCGGATCGCGATCCGACCGACTGTTTGAGGGAATTATTGGAACTTCCCATTCACATGGAAAACGTCACCTTGAAGCGACCCAGCCTGAATGACGTCTTCCTCCAATTGACCGGACGCGAACTGAGGGACTGAGCCGCATGAAACTCTTTTTCACCCTCATCCTCAAGGACTGCCTCAGGATCCGGAGGAACCCGGTCCCACTGATCATTTTCATCGCAATCCCTTTACTGATAACTGCGCTCATCGGACTTACCTTTGGCGGAATGGACACCCAGACCGGCAAAGGTATATCCGCGATCAACGCAGCAGTCGTGGATGAGGATGACTCTATCTTCTGTGAGATGCTCAAAGGAGCATCCTCGCAGGACGAGTTCAAGAGCCGGATCAACCTCCACTTCCTCGACCGGGAGGAAGCCCTGAAACGGATCAGAAAAGGGAAACTCAGCGCGGTGCTGGTCATCCCTGAGGGTTTTTCCGAGGCTTATCTTTCCGGATCGGAGTCGCTGACTCTGGAATTGATCAAAAACCCGGCCCAGTCGATTTATCCCACCTTGGCGCAGGAAGGCATGGCGATCCTGGTCTCCTTTCTCAACGCGGTGTCACGCAATTTTGGTGAAGATCTTCGGGAACTGCGGGTCTTGATTCGGCAAGATGGTGAATCCAGCTGGATTGCCAATCTGGGAACCATCAGTGCCTTTCTGGATCGCAATATCAATCGACTGGAGGGGTTGGAGGACTACCTGACCCCTCCGCTGATTTCCTACACAAAGGTTCAGAAGGAAGCAGAGTCGGATTCAAACTCCAAGGACGAGTTCAACCTGTTTGGGTTCCTGCTGATCGGCCTGGCATCGATGTTTTTGCTCATGACTGCGGACAGTTGCATGCGTGACCTCTATCGCGAATCCCGACTGCGGACACTGGAACGCTACCGCACGATGAAAGACGGGCTCACCGTCTTCATTCTGAGCAAGGTTAGCTACGCGGTGACCGTTGTCCTGATCACTCTCGTGGTGCTGATGGTTGGAGGCTCGCTCATCTTCGGGATAGAATGGAAGCATCCCCTCGAGATTGTGTGGCTTGCGGTATCCTATGGATTATTCGCAGCCGGACTGATGGGATTGATGGCGGCTGTTGTCGGAAGCGAGCGTCGCGCGGATATGGTCAACAACATGCTGGCAATGACGCTGGCCATGACCGGAGGGGCAATGTGGCCCCCGGAACAGCTTCCGGCGTTTTTCAGGGAGCACCTGCTGCCGCTTTCTCCCGTGTATTGGTTTACCTCATCGATACGCAAACTCCAGTCGGATTGGATTCCCGGACTCGAGTCGCTCCATGCATCCGTGCTTCTGGCGGGAAGTGGCATCATCTTCATCCTCGGGGCCACCATCCTCTTCGGCATGAGGCTTGAGAAAGGAGTCAGGGCATGAGACAGATATGGACCATCGCCTATAATGATCTCCGGATCTTTCTCAGGGACAAATCATCCATCGTGTGGCTTGTGCTCATACCCCTGGCATTTGTGTATTTCACAAGCTTTGCCTCACGCCCATCCTCCGATCCCCATGATGCCCGAACGAAAGTCGAGATCCGCAACCTCGATAGTGGATTCCTCGGAGACCTGTTCGTTGAAACACTCGGTCAACAGGGCATTCAGGCGATCGAGCCCGAGGGGCAATCAAACTCCCAACACTCAATTGCCATTCCTGAGGATTTCACAGATAAGGTCCTTGACAAAAAAGTCGTGCATATTGAATTCATGACCGGTCCGGACGGTGGCAGCGAGCCGCTTTCCGCATTGGCAGAGGCATCTCTGGTTCGCACCATCATCGCATTCAATGGTTACCTTCTCGAACATGCCACCCTTCACAGTGGAGAACCACTGACCAATGAAAGCATGCTGCGGATCATCGGGACGGAGAATCCCGTGTCCCTCCAATCCGGATTCGCGGGAAAGGATCCGATCCCGGTTGGGTTCAACATGTCGCTGCCGGGCATCATCGTGATGTATCTTCTGATGAACCTGCTGTTGTACGGAGGGGCTTCCATGGCGGAGAACCGGAGAAATGGTATCCTGAGGCGCATGAGTGTGCATCCCTTGACCAACACCCAGATTCTCTTCGGGAAACTAACCGCATTGATGATGCTGGCCTGTGTCCAGATCGGGAGTATGCTGCTGTTTGGACAGTTTCTGTTCGGGGTCAACATCGGTTCCCAACTGCTTCCCATCATTGTTACTTTGCTGGTGTTTTCATGGGTTTCCGCGTCACTCGGGATCCTCCTTGGCAGCATCATCAAAGCAGAGGACAGGGTCATCGGAATCTCGATTATGATCGCCATTCCGACGGCAGCGCTCGGCGGCTGCTGGTGGCCGCTGGAGATCGTCCCGGACTTCATGCAAATCGCGGCACACTTCACTCCATCCGCGTGGGCCATGAAAAGCCTACATGGACTCATCACCTATGGGAACGAATGGAGGGATGTCATTCAGTGGATAGGGGTGCTCGCGTGCTTCGGGCTGGTATCCAACCTCCTCGCGATCCGCAACTTCCGCGTGTAGCAGATTGCACAGTCCTAGTTTTCCATAGTTTTGAAAAGGGGCTACCGGAATAGAACACCCGGTCCCGCC
>JAFGAQ010000089.1 GCA_016933595.1 Opitutales bacterium
GAGAACCGCGGTTTTTGCGGCCTTCGGGTGGTATCCGACTTGCGAGTGGGCAATGACGGTCGGGCGGGTCCAGCCTTCCATCACATTGGCTTCGACAGTCCATTCGATCACGGTGCCGGTCTTGGACGCGGGAATGAGGGAACGGAGAACGAACCAGCCGTTCTGTGCCTGGTTGCGCCCGTCGAGGAGCATCAAGTCGGAGCCATGTCCATCCACTGAGATGCGGCGTTCCGGATCTTCGGGTGCGAGCACGATGCGCTTTCCGGATGCCAGCGGCATTGGGATGGCGGAACCGTCATCGCTGCGGGCGGATGGTCCTCTCGGGTGGAGCGGGAAGTGCCCGCCTTGATCGTCCATGAGAAAGCTTTTGCTGAAATAGCGGGCTGGCAGGAATTCAAGGTTGAACCCGGCTTTGCCAACCAATGCTTCCGGCAGCGGTTGATCCAGCACCAAGGCGATTCGCAAGGCGTTATCCTCAACGCTGGTCCGGATCGTGTAGTTGAATTGATGCTGAGGATACCCAAGGTCGACCTCGATCGCCTCCTGATCCTTCAGGACCCGCTTTTCTCGGATGGCCGGCGTGGGATCCCACTGCATCGGCGTCGGGCTGAGCCGGACATCTCCGTTGGTGGCCACTCGCACATCGTGATGAATGATTTCGATGGCGGCGATTTTCGCGTCACTGAAGGTGCCGTCGTACCAGTTGTTGAATACCAGATAGTCGAGACCTGCGGTTGAGAAGGCTTCGTTTTCAGTGAGCGTTACCTGGGCGTGCGTCATGACGGGTAAGGATGACAGGGTTAGAATGCCTGCAAGTAAAAGGGATCGCATTCGCGGGGTATACCTGCGTCCTTCCTCACGGGCGTTAGGATGATTTGAAGGGGGATGAATCGGTCGTTTGGTGTGCTTTCTCATATTAGAACAAAGGCGTAAGAATAAGCTGATTTTCGATTTGAATTGTCTGGTTTGTCCGGTCAGCGGGGGCGGTATGATCCGCTGGAGTTTGCCCGGGGGTTACTGACTTGGAACGACAAAATGGCTGAGGACTTGAGCTGAATCAAGTCGCAACGGATGATTGTGCTGTCCGAGTGTCAATGGTGACCACCCCCGACGGAGTCTGCCGCTGCATCATAATCGCATGGCTGAGCATGCAACAATGTGCTTGCAATTGGCGGTGCTCAAGCCGGTGTGGGTGGCGGCTATAAGGCTTTTGCCCCTGGGATCCTCGCTGCGGAATAGAAGAAGATGGAATCGCCAAGTCAGTCGGATGGAAGCCATGCAAGTTGAACTCCCAAGTCGTAGAAATCTTTAACGTTGGCCGTAATCAGACTCAGGGAATGTACGATACATGTTGCAGCAATGAATCCGTCGCAGGCACTTAGCGTCCGTCCCGATCGTTGGGCGAATCCGGTGATTTCTCCCCAGCATTTGGCTGTAGGGGTATCGATTTCAAATATCCGATTCGAATAGTTTTCCAGAAGGGTATTCAACCAGTCTGACAACTCAGCTTTTCGTTTTTGTTGGCCAAGGGGGAGCGCATGAATGCCTTTGGTGATCTCTCCAACGGTTACGACGCTCAGGAAAAGGTCGGATTCCGGCAAAGCCATTACGAAATCGACCAGTGAGCGGTTGGGGCTTTTTCGGGCAAACTCCGAAATCACGCAGGTGTCGATCAAAAACATAACCTAAAACTGGATGTTTCTTGACGACGGCTCCGGGTCCTGACGGGAAAGGTCAATCCCGTCCATGTTGGGGACCGAAACGAGTAAGGATTTGAGAGTCGGTCTGTTGCCCCGGAGCTGCTGGTAACGTTCGTAGCTCAAAACGACGAATCGGTCATTGCGACGTGTGATTTCCTGTTCCCCCGTTTTAAGCGTGAGGTTCAAAACTTCGCTCAATTGGTTCTTGGCTTCGGCCAGTTTCCATACCTTGCTCATAGCTAGCTAATCTAGCCGGATTAGAGTTCGTGTCAACGTCGGAAAGGGCGTTGACGGAATCCCGCGGATCGCACAGGATGCAATGGTTCCTTACAACCATGAATTACGCTTACATTTCCGGAGGGCGGCTGTATGTATCCCGCAACGGGGCGCAGCCGGTCGAAATCGAGAGTGCCTTTGCCGCGCAAGTGATCGCGCGGCATCAGCAGTCCATAGAACGGCGGCAGTGGAAGGCCGGCTCGGGAGATGGCATGATGACCCGGGGATACGATCTGTGGGGAAACGGATCCCGTGGCGGAAGTGGCGATGATTCGATGTTGGTCCGCATGCTTTCGGTGACCGGCTCCCCCAAGCCGGAATTGATCTACTATTCGTTGGCAACGGATGCGGTCGGGGGATTGTTTTGTCAGAATCTCGACACAGGGGAGGAGCGGCGGGTCTTTCACAAGGAACGGTATCATCTGGATGATTTGGCGCATCACCCGACGCGGGATGAGATCCTCGCGGTGAAGCGGGATGCGGATGGCAGCAGTATCGTGATCACGGCTTGCGAGCGTTTCGATGTGCACACGGTGACTGAGGGAGATTCGCTGGATCTGAGTCCGTCGTGGATTCCGGGTGAGGATGACAGCTTTGTGTATCAGAGCGCCGGTGTGGGGCGGAACCAAAGTGGAAACGCGATCGGACTGGGTCCTTGCAGCATCATCCGGGTGGATATGAAAAGCGGACGTTCGACGGTCTTGCTGGAGGATGAGCAGTTTGACTACCTTTGTCCACGGATGGATAAAGAAGGAAACCTCTATTGCATCCGGAGGAAGTATGACCGGGGCGGGCGTGCTTTGACCGTTGGGGAGACCATCAAGGAATTTGTTTTGGTTCCTGTGCGTCTGGTGAAGGCCTTTTTCGGGTTCTTGAATATGATGAGTCAGATTTTTGGCAAGGAATCGCTCCTCAAAACCGGGGTTGGTGGTAAGAAGGAGATCGATCGGCAGGAAGTATTCCTGAAGGGGCGCTTGATTGATCTGAAGAAGCGCGAAAACGCAAAAGAAGAGCATGGCATCGCTCCTTCTGACTGGACTTTGATCAAGGTGGATCCCGGCGGGGTCGTTTTTGAGGTGCGTGGTAATGTTTGCGACTTTGATTGGCATCCGCAATCCGGCCTGATCCTCACGAATGGTTTGGCCGTGTCGGGTGAGGAAAACTCCGGATGGAGCTCCGTTTACAAAGGAAAGGACATCATCGAGTATGTCAGGTGTATTTGAACCCGTCCGGAGGAAGTCCGTGTCCATGGATTTGAAGCGATGGCATTTCCTCAGATCCGGAGGGAGAGGCAGTAATCCTCGCCGAAAGATGTGCTGTCGTTTTGGAGATCCCGATTTTTGCTTGTATGTCTGATTCGATCGAAGCTGCCGGTGTGGCATCCCGTCCTCCGGTTTGGAAACGCCTGGTTTTCGGAGTGGTGTTGGGAATAGCACTTCTCGTTTTGACTGGCGGGGTAATTGAACTCGCATTGCGGGCGGCTGGAGTGGGGAGGGATCTCAGTTTCCATCGCATTGAGAAAGATGCGGACGGGAAAAAATGGTACCGCGAAAACCGTTGGGCTACCGCTGCCTATTTTCCGGATGGATTGATCCGGCGGCCCCAGCCGATGAAGTTGCCGGTTCGCAAAGAGGAGGGAAGCTACAGGATTTTTGTGTTGGGCAGTTCGGCGGCGATGGGGGATCCGGAAGCTTCGTTTTCGATCTCCCGAACCTTGGAAGTCATGCTGCGACACGCCTATCCGGAAGTCCGATTTGAGGTGGTGAACGCGGCGATTACCGCGGTGAATTCTCATGTTGTGCGGAGGATCGCCGCTGATTGTGCGCGAATGGATCCGGATCTTTTTGTGGTTTACGAGGGCAACAACGAGGTCATCGGTCCATTCGGACCGAGTGGAGTGTTGCTGCCCTTTGTCCGCTCGGAATCGGGGATATCACTCACGGTGGCGCTGCGTGAGTCCCGGATGGGTCAAGTGTTGAGGCGTCTGGCGGCAAAGGCGGGATCGAATGGTGGTCTTCCCGAAGAGTGGGGCGGCATGGGTATGTTTCTGGATCAGACGATTTCGGAGAACGATCCACGTTTGGAAAGGGTGCGGTCATTGTTTGCGGCAAATTTGCGTTCGATTATCCGTTCAGGACGGAACGGCGGAGCGGATTTGTTGTTGTGCAGTGTGTTGACCAATGATCGGGA
>JAFGAQ010000090.1 GCA_016933595.1 Opitutales bacterium
ATATGAAACCTTTTCTGTTTCGTCGGCTGTGTCTGTTTGTCTGTTCCGTTATTACTACTGGCCTTTTTGCTGCGCCCGATGATCCTGCGCACGTGGAGGTTAGCCTTGTTCAGGTGGCGGAATACAATCCACCGATTGGTGCCAATGAGTTTGGGGATCCGGGTGGAACGGCTTTTTCTGCGGGGAACCTGATCCCTGACAGTGGATTTGAGCCGATTTCGATGCGCAAAAGGTTTCGGGTTGCACGGACTGGAGTGGAATCAGGTCGGGTGTGGTTTGAGGTCGATGGGGGCGGTGGAATGAGTCAGTGGGAGCTTACCGGTATGGGCCTCATGAATGGGGCGGCGGTTCGGATTTACCGGATCGTCGACAACAATGGACAGCCCTTGCCCCAGAATACGTCTGACAACTATTTGGATTTGACTGGGGCCGCGGCCTATGTGCGCGTGGGGACTTCGACGGTTCCTGAAGCGGGGACTTCCGGTTTACCTTTTGGCGGGTGGGTGGATACGATGTACGCTCAGCCTTCATCCTTGTACGGAACGCGGGCGAATACTGACTTTACCGATGCGTTCTGGGTCGAGAACGGGCACACCTATCACTACATCGTGACCGCGATTGGATCGAACACCAATGAAGCGGGAGGAGAGAATGAAAGCGATCCGGCAACGGCGGTTGAGGTATCGGCGACACCGGATGGGGGTCTGTTGGGTGCTCCTCGTGTGTATTCCTCATCTGGAAGTGGTCTTAACGAGATCGGACAGGCTGTGCAGGGGTCCTGGTTCAGCTTTCAGGCCCGGGTCGCGGGCGCCGAGGGGAGCGTGAGCTGGCAGTTGCTGGACGAAAACAATCAGGTAATGGCTCCTCCAGCTGGTCTGACCTTCGATTCCACTACCGGAACTCTTTCCGGAGAACCAACGTCCACGCCTTCTCCGACCCTTCTCCGGTTTAGGGCTACTGCTTCGAACGGAGTCGGTTCCAGAGATTTTGTTCTCAACCAGCCGGCTTGGGTTCCTACTGGCGGAAGTGAACGACCCCAACCCCCGCTCAATGTGTCGGCCACGGCCGGGAATGGGCATGTGCATCTTTCGTGGAATGCGAGCCCGACGCCCGGGGTAGTGGGTTACAGGATCTACCGGTCGGAGGTGCCAAGATCGCAGCAGCGCCAGCGCATCTACCTCGCCGAAGGAGCACCCACGCTTGTGAAAGATGATTATGTTCATCTCGAGAAACGTGTGCTGAAGGCCGATCCGATGTGGGCTCATCCCCGGGTCCGCCAAGGAGCGGTGAATGAGACTTGGCGGGTGGATACGGCTGCGGGGGTGTCCGTCGAAAGGGTTCCGCATCCGGGTACGATCCCGCCGGATTTTGGTTTTCCCGGTGAGTCGTGCGCGCGTTTTGAGGCAACGCAGGCCGGGGTTGCGGGAGCCGAAGGGCCTTACATTTTTTATCCTGCCAATGATGTTGGAGAGGCGGATTGGTATTCCCAGCTCGAACCCGGAAGAACGTATCGCTATGAGGCATGGATGCGGCAGGAAGGACTCGGTAACGGAGGCCAGGTGCGCTTGGGGTTCAATCAATACTACTCTGGTTTGGGTCAGGATTATGCCGTCGATGGTGAATGGCATTTGTACGGTTTTGAGTTTGTTGCTCCTGAACGACCAACTGTCGGCTTTCACGCATGTCCACGGATTGAATTCAGTGGTCCCGGGCAGTTGTGGATCGATAACATCCGACTGTTTCGAGCGGATACTCCAGAGGTTATTGCTTCAATCATCGCACCTCCGAGTCCGTTAGTCTTTAACGAGCTGATGGCGCACCAACCGGAGTCCGGAGAAAAGGGGATGCTGCGTTCGATGGGGGTGGTGCTGAATCAGAGCACCATGGCGGGTTGTTTGTCGCTGCATCGGAATGCGATGCTGACGATGAACTGGTATCAAGCTGTGGAATCCGCCCCAAATATGACAGTGCCGGTCTTTCTCCAGTATGCCTATCTGACGGGAGATACAGCGAATAACCGGATGAAGCCTTGGCTCAACATTTCGAGTCACATGAGCGAGGCCGAGTGGCTCATGCTCATGGAGTATTTGGCGGCTCCGATCGACCCGGGTAATCCGGCTGATGTCGCCGCCAAACCGTGGGCATACCTCCGATATCGGCAACGCGGAACCACCCGGCCGTGGACGGACGATTTTCTGCGGATCTATGTGGAGTTCGCGAATGAGACGTGGCACAATGGAGCGGTCTCCGATGAATGGTTCGGGTGGGGGCGCAGTGGTTGGGTCCATGGTGGCAGTAAGGAATTCGGGTTGGCTGCACATTACACGATAGAATGTTTGGCTCAGGAGTCGCCCTGGTATCCATCGCTGGCATCATCTGAAAAACTGCGGATTGTGATGGGAAGCAATTACCAGAACTACGCTGAGCTCGCGGCACAGGATGCGCCAGGGGCCCATGCCATTGGGCACACGACATATGTTGGCCCCAAGTGGGAAGTGGGAGAAACCCCACATGAAAACTATGATGACCATGGGATTCAGGCGACTTTATTGGGAAATGTTGCCGATACGGA
>JAFGAQ010000091.1 GCA_016933595.1 Opitutales bacterium
CTTCACCCGGATTTCAAGGCCTTCCGGATACTGCGCAACCTCAAACAACGCAATGCGGAAACCATCTACGGTGCTGTGATCGCCGAGATGGAAAGCATCGGCGTCCATACGCTGGATGCCCGTTGCTTCATCGACGACCAACTGGCCGATCTGGGAATCATGACCGGGGGTAAGGTGCGGATCGATCCGCACACCCTTGATCATGGGATCTTCATCGCGACAGAGGTCGCACGACTCGACATCGGCCAAGGCGTGGTGGTCAAACGCGGTACGGTTTTGTGCACGGAGGATTTCGATGGCACCGATGCCATGCTCCAACGCGCGGGCAAATACTCCACCAGAGGCAAACTGCTCATCAAGACCGTGAAACCACGCCAGGATTACCGCATCGATGTTCCCGTCTTCGGCGAGACCACCCTGCGACACATGAAGGATGCAAAGGTGGAGTTTGCGGCTCTGGCGGCGGACCGCACAATCCTGATCAACAAGTCGGCTGTCATCGAACTCGCACGTAAGCTCCGCATCCAGCTCATCGGATTTGACACCACCAGCGTCTCTCCAACCAATACTCCCGACTGAGGCCAGCCGTCCGGGGACAAAAAAACCGGAACCCCTCAACGGAATTCCGGTTAACAAAGTCAGATGCTCGGTTACTCAGGCTGCTTGTTCAGCAAGTGCCTTCTTGGCAACGTCCACCAGCTGGGCGAATGCCGCGGCATCATGAATGGCAAGCTCCGAAATCGCCTTGCGGTCCAATCCAACGTTGGCCATGCGCAGACCCGCCATGAACTGACTGTAGCTCAATCCAAGGGGACGGCACGATGCGTTAATGCGCACGATCCAAAGCTGACGGAAATCCGCCTTCTTCTTGCGACGGTCCCGATAGGAACTCTGCTCGGCACGTTCCACTGCGCCCTTGGCGTAGCGGTAGAGACGGGACTTATTTCCGAAATACCCTTTGGCCTTCTGGAGGACCTTCTTCCTCCTGGCTCTGGATGCGGGTGTGGTGTTTACTTTTGACATGACGAATGGTCTTTCTTGTGTGCTTTTGGACGAGCCCGGAGAAACAACTGCCCGGGCAAGTACCGAATTGATTCAAATGCAACGATTAACGATTAGAGAAACAGTGCCCGGCGATACTGGCGGGTGAAACCCTCCGATACTGCCTGATCCTGAGTCGCCTTGCGGAGTTGCTTGGTTCCCTTGTTCCGCATCATATGACGATGTCCCGGAGTCCGGCGCATCATCTTGCCGGAACCCGTGATCTTGATGCGTTTAGCGATCGATTTTCTGGTTTTGAGCATGGTTCAAATGAATTGAAACTGTTAGATATGGCCTTCGGCACAAGGCAGAGCAAGTTCAAAATATGCTTTTTTCTGTGCGACACCTTTTTCCGAATATCTCCGGAGGTTACGCGTCAAAAAAGCATCGACTGCCATCCGATTTAACTCATTATTCACATTATCGACCTTTCATCGGCCACAGCTATCATCCTGACACACCGTGACCATGCGCTATCAAGCATTAGCAGATTTTGCTGTCAACTACCCTCATCCGCTCCGACTGACCAAGGGAGAACAGGTCAAGGTCGCCCAGCGCGACCGCATGTGGCCGGAGTGGATTTGGACAACCAACGCGAACGGCCTGAGTGGATGGGTTCACGAAAGCCAGCTCACCATCGAAGGTAGTGCGGCCCATGCCAGCGAAGCATCCAATGCACAGGAGATCTCGCTGCGCAAAGGCGACATCATCGAGTCCCTCCGGGAACTCGGCGGGTGGCACTGGTGCCGCAAAGCCGATGGCCAGGAAGGATGGACCCCCGGTTACAACCTTCGGGCACTGGACCCCGAACCGGACCAATCCCCTGCCCCGAAAACCTGACACAGTTTTCTTTCTTCCAGACCCAATCATTCAACGACTCAACCTGACAAACCATGATTGACTTCAGCATCAAGAGAATCTTCGGCCTCATGGCCAAGACCCTTCCCTTCCTCGTGTTCCGCTTCCTGATCTATTTCGGCATTACATTGGTCTACATGCTGGTAACAGGCGGAGGTGCGGGGATTGGCTACCTTATCGGCAAAATCGGAAGCAGCGAGGCGGATGCGGCCAACTCAGCCAGTGTGTGGGGCGGTATCATCGGATTCGGAACTGTTTCCACTGCTGTCTATTTCTTCCGCGAATACCTGCTCTACATGGTGAAGGCCGGGCACATCGCGGTGCTGACCGAGATCATGGACGGGGGAACCATTCCGGGAGGCAGAGGTCAAATCGACTACGCTCAGAAAATGGTGCGCGAACGCTTTGCCCAGTCTTCCGTAATGTTTGGTCTCGACCAGCTCATCAAGGGCGTGCTCAAAGCTTTCAACCGCGCATTCTTCACCATCACAAGCTTCATTCCCATCCCGGGACTCGAAGGACTGGTCAAATTCATCAATTCGGTGGTCAACCTTTCCCTGACCTATCTGGATGAAGTAATCCTCGCCTACAACTTCCGCACACGCGCCACCAATCCGTGGAAAGCGAGCCAAAAGGCCCTGATCCTCTACGCGCAAAACTACAAATCCTTCCTCAAAAACGCGTTCTTCATGACTTTCGTGATCTGGGGGCTGACCTTTGCTACGTTCCTTCTGGTGCTCGGACCCGTAGCCCTGATCACCCAAATCCTTCCCGGCTCAGCCGGAGCGATTACGGTATTGGTGGCGGTGGTTTTCGCCTGGGGTATCAAGCAGGCAGTCATTGAGCCCATTGGCATGACCGCCTTGATGCTGGTGTTCTTCAAGGTCACCGAGGGGCAGGAACCCAAACCCGAATGGGAAGCCAAACTCGACAAGCTCTCCAAGAAATTCGGCATCCTCAAGAAGAAGGCGCTCGAATGGGTTGGAAGAGACGATGATGAGGATGCAAAGGATCCGGCACCAAAAGCCGCTCCGGATTCCCCTCCATCGGACCCGTCCAACCCATCGATTTCCTCACCCTTCTGATTCCGGGCAACCGGAATGGGCCGGAGCCGCAAAAGGAAGCTTCCGTCTTGCGGTTATGCCGGGTCCGTGCATAGGTATGGGGATTCGCGCTCGCCCCATCATCCCGGGGGGGCACGGAGCTCCCGAACATCCGGATGCGATGCCGGTTTCTGTTTCAACGCCTTTCTGCCATGGATATTGATCACATTCAGAGAATTGCTGAGATCGTTAAAGAAAACGGTCTCACCGAACTTGAGCTCGAGTCGAAAGATTGGAAGCTCCATATCCGCAAAGAGTTTCCGCCTCAGCAGGTGGTCCAGTTCGCGGCTCCCCAGATCAGTGGGCCGGCAATGGCACCAGCTCTTTCCGCCCCCACAGCTTCCGCCCCGGCCGAGGACACCAGCCTCCTCACCGTGAAAAGCCCCATGGTGGGAACCTTCTACCGTGCCGCATCACCGGAGACCCCTCCCTTCGTTGATATAGGAAGCAAGGTCGAATCGGATTCCGTGGTGTGCATTCTGGAAGCAATGAAGGTGATGAATGAGATCCATGCCGAAGTCAAAGGCACTATCGTCGAGATCCTTGTCGAAAACGGACAGCCGGTTGAATTCGGACAGGCCCTCTTCAAGGTGAAACCCTGACGCACCGCTCCATCCATAAGGGACCGCTCAGATCTCGTCTCCAGATCACCATGTTCCAAAAAATACTCATCGCCAACAGAGGCGAAATCGCCCTCCGGGTCATCCGAGCCTGTCAGGAAATGGGCATCCAATCCGTAGCCGTATATTCGCAAGCGGACGACCAGTCGTTGCACACCCAGCTCGCGACCCATGCAATCTGTATTGGAAAGCCTCCCGGGAACGAAAGCTACCTCAAAACCGACCGGATTCTCGCCGCTGCGGAAATCTCCAATGTGGATGCCATCCACCCGGGCTACGGTTTCCTCGCCGAGAACGCGGAATTCGCCGAACAATGCGAAACCTGCAACATCCGCTTTATCGGCCCTAAACCACAGGCCATCCGGCTCATGGGTGACAAGGCAAAGGCACGCGAAACCGTCAAAAAATCAAAGGTTCCCATCATCCCGGGAAGCGACGGCCCCATCGAATCTGAGGCCGAAGCACTCAAAACAGCCCAGCAAATCGGGTTTCCGGTGATCATCAAAGCCGTGGCCGGTGGAGGTGGACGCGGCATGCGGGTCGCCCATAACGCGGTAGCATTTTCCAAGGAATTCGCCACCGCACGGAATGAAGCTGAAAAAGCATTTGGGGATGGGTCGGTCTATATCGAACGCTTCATCGAAGACCCGAGGCACATCGAATTTCAAATCCTCGCGGACTCATTCGGCAATGTCATTCACCTCGGGGAACGGGATTGCTCGATCCAACGGCGACACCAGAAAGTAATCGAGGAATCTCCTTCTCCGTTTCTGACCCCCGAGCTGCGCAAGCACATGGGCGAAGCCGCTGTCAACGCGGCCCGTTCGGTCAACTATGAAAACGCGGGAACAGTCGAGTTTCTCGTGGACCGGAACGGCAACTTCTTCTTCATCGAAATGAACACCCGCATACAGGTGGAGCATACGGTGACCGAAGAAGTCACCGGCATCGATCTGGTGCAACAACAGATCCGCATCGCAGCTGGAGAGCCACTGACCATCCGTCAGGAAGATGTCCGTTTCGACCGTCACGCGATCGAAGCCCGCATCTGCGCGGAAGATCCGGAGCGGAACTTCACACCGAGCCCCGGACTCATCGAGCTGTTCTATGCTCCGGGTGGCAACGGCATCCGGGTCGATACCCACGTCTATGGAGGCTACGTGATCCC